>DALYYK010000079.1:0-8789 GCA_031983305.1 Candidatus Fimivivens sp.
CCCTCGGGGAAAATGCCCAGAATGTAACCCGCGCGGGTCAGCTCGGCGCAGTGCTCAATCGTCGAAAGATCCCCCGCCCCGCGCGAAACCGGCACGATGCCCAGCCAACGAAACAGCCATTGCAGACCGTTTATGCGCATGAGTTCTTCTTTGGCCATATAGCGCACCCACGGCTTGAACCGCAGCACCAGCACCACCGGGTCGAGATAAGAGGTATGGTTGCTCGCCAAAATATAGCCTTTGTCGTTTTGGGGGATATTATGCGTCCCTTCGTAGTCGATTCGAAACGCAATAGACATAAAAAACCAGACGACCGATCTCGCCAGCTTAAAAAACCACTGCATTTTAGAGTCGCTCCTTAACAATGGCGGTCATGCGCGCGAGCGTTTCGTCCAGCGTCAGATCGGTGCTGTCTATCAGGATCGCGTCGTCGGCCTGACACAGCGGCGCCGTCGCGCGGTTAGAATCGTTATAGTCGCGCTGCTTGGTTTCGGCCAGAATCGTTTCAAAATCCACAATCTGCCCTTTTTCTTTGTATTCCAAAAAGCGGCGGCGCGCGCGCGCCTCGGGCGTCGCGGTCAGGAAAAACTTCATTTTTGCGTCGGGCAGCACGACTGTGCCGATATCGCGGCCGTCCATCACCACGCTGTTTTGGCGGGCGAGGTCGCGTTGCAGATCGAGCAGAAAGTCACGCACCGCCGGAATGGCCGATACGTTTGAGGCCGCCATCGACATTTCAGGCAGGCGTATGGCCTCGGTGACATCCGCGCCGTTTAGCAGCATGCGCTGCAGGCCGTCGACATATTTCATCTCAATGCCGATCTCGGGCAGCAGCGGCACGACCTGCGCCGCGTCGGTCGTGTCCGAAACACGGGTGTGCGCATAATAGCCGATCGAGCGGTAAAGCGCGCCGGTGTCGACATAAATATAGCCCAGCCGTTGTGCCAGCGCGCGTGCAACGGTGCTTTTCCCCGCGGCCGACGGGCCGTCGATTGCAATGGCAGTTGTTTTATTCATTTAATATTCTCCTCTTGTGCCGCCGCGGCAGAAACGCCCGCCAGATAGCCGGTCGAAAAGGCAATCTGTAGGTTAAAGCCGCCTGTGACGGCGTCGACATCCAATAATTCGCCCGCGAAATACAGCCCTTGCACCAGCTTTGATTCCATCGTTTTGGGCTGCACCTCGGTCACCTTGACCCCGCCGCGCGTGACGACCGCCTCTTCAATCGGCCGAAGCGACAGCGGCTTGATCTCAAAGCCTTTGAGCGTCTCGCACAGGCGCTGACGCTGCGCTTTGGTGATGGCGTTGACCTGCGTTTCCGGGTCGATGCCCGATTGCTGCACCAACACCGGAATCAAGCTTTTGGGCAGCAGGCGGTCGAGCGCGTTTTTAAAAGCGCGGTTCTTCATCTCAGAAAAATCGCGCAGCAGACGGTTGTCAAGCTGTTGCAGGTCAAGACCGGGCTTTAGGTCGATGGTCATTTGATAGTCGGCGGCATTGCCTTCTATCTCGCTTGAGGCGGTCAGCACGAGCGGCCCCGAGATGCCAAAATGGGTGAACATCAATTCGCCTATTTCAGAGACAGCACTGCGTTTGCCCTTTTTAACGGTCAACGTCACATTTTTAAGCGACAGACCCATCAGCTCGGCGCACCACTTGTCCGCCGTGACGATGGCGGTCAGCGACGGCGCAATCGGCAAAATCGTATGCCCGGCCGATTCGGCAAGGCTGTAGCCGTCGCCGGTCGAGCCGGTGAGCGGGTAGCTTCTACCGCCGGTCGCCAGCAGTACCGCGCCCGCGTCATAACGCGAACCGTCCGCCGTGTCGACGCCGGTGACCTGCCCGTCCTTGCAGCGCAACGCCGTCACGCGGTTCTGGCGAAACACGACGCCCTGCTCTTTGGCAAAACCCACGAGCGCGTCGACGATATCCATCGCCTTGTCCGATTGCGGAAAAACCCGCGCGCCCCGCTCGGTTTTGAGCGGTACGCCGCGGCTTTCAAAAAACTGTATGACGTCCTGCGGCGAGAAGGCGTCAAAAGCGCTGTATAAAAAGCGCGGGTTGCGGCGCACCGACTCGATCAAACGGTCCCGCGTGCAATTGTTCGTCACATTGCAGCGCCCCTTGCCGGTGATCATAATCTTGCGTCCGGCGCGGGCGTTCTTATCAAGCATCAGCACACGGACGCCTCTCAGCGCCGCCTGCCCCGCCGCCATCAAGCCCGCGGCGCCCGCCCCTACGACAATAAAATCAAATTTTTCACTCATTAATGGTCGTTATCGTCAGCCTTGGTATAAACCTCATAGCGCTCCCAAATGCGTTCAAGCTCGGAATACGCGCGGCTGGTCTCCTCTCTTCTCTTGATGCCAACCGCGATGATCAGCGCGTTGAGCAGGGAAAGCGGCGCGACGAGTGAGTCGACAAACGACGCCATCTCGCTGCGCGCGTACAGATGCAGATCGGCCAGTTCGGCAATCGGCGACAGGCTCGAGTCGGTGAGCGCCACCGTTGTGGCCTCGCGTTCCTTAGCAAACTTCATGGCGGTCAGCGTACGCTTACTGTAGCGCGGGAAGCTGATGCCAAAAAAAACATCGCCTTTGCCGAGATTTAAAAGCTGCTCGAACACGTCGGAGGTCGAGGCCGAGGTCACAAGGCGCACGTTGTCAAAAACATGGTTAAAATAAAACGCCAAGAAACTTGCCAGCGACGCCGAAGAGCGAATGCCGAGAATATAGATGGTGCGCGCGGTCAAAAGCGCGTCGACCGTCGCCGAAAATTCCTCGCGCGAAAGCTCCTCAAGCGTGCGGCGGATTTTATCGATATCCATCGTCAGCACGCGGTTGAGTATGTCGGCGTTGCCGATCTGAGTGCCGGTCAGCTCCATGCGCTGCACCGTGGTCAGGCGATTTCGGATTAATTCCTGCAACGAGCGCTGCAATTGCGGATAGCCGTCGTAACCCAGCTCGGACGCAAAGCGAACCACCGTCGATTCGCTGACGCCGACGGCGGTGCCCAGACGCGCAGCCGTCATAAAGGCGGCCTTGTCATAGTGTTCCACGATATATCGGGCAATCTGTTTTTGTCCCTTTGAAAGTTTAGGCATCATATTTGTGATCAAGCTGATCAAATCTTTGTGCACAACATGCACCTCCTGTTCATTGACAAATATGCCATTAAAACTCGCACTGCTTGTAGCCGATGCAACGATGTCCCGGCGCTGCGGACAGCGGGTCGGCCTTGCCAACCTTGACCGATCCGCAAGGCAAAAAATTTCGCCGTCAGGATATCGGATTTTTAGTGGAATATTCGTATAAACACAGTATAACAGATGCAGGCTAAAAATCAAGTAAATGCAGCTTAATTGTGAATTTCCTGCATCATTTTTCTTTAGAGTATACCCCCGATGGACAAAAACGGGCGGATATCTGCAATATTAAAGTGCCAATCAACCCCTTTTGACCGGCAGCGCGCCACAAAAGCGCGCCGCCGTCATGTCTGCGTATCGGGCTGCCTGAGCAGCGAGAGTACCCGGATGCGTTTATAATGCAGCGATTTGTCATAAACCACCCATTCGCCGCTGCGCTGCACATTGGCGTCGATGGCCACACCGCCCGCCGCCATCAGATTTTCGAGCACCCGGTGCGAAATGGGCTCCAGAATGATTGCCAGCTCAAATTGCGCGTCATCCTCCTGTAACTCGGCGACCGAACCCGCCATGCGCACCGCTGTGCACCGCTGCTTTAATGCCTCATACAGCGTCTTGGCCTGTGGGGTGGCGCCGAATACCAGCGCCTTGCAGCCCTGCAACGGCCGGTCTGATTCCATCCGCGCAATGCGCAGCAGCTGGCGCACCTGCTCATCGGCGCCGGCGATCGGTGCGTCGTCCTCAAAATGCTGTTTTTTCATAAAAACGCCCCCATACGATGAGAATAATTCATCCTATGGGGGAAATTTAAAATTGGTGCAACCTGTTTTCATATTGATGCAATCTAAACGGCTGATAAAAGGCGCTTTGACCGCAAACCGATGCAATATTAATGCTCCGCTTCATGCTCGGGCAAAGTTTCCCGCTTTTCAATCGTTTCGATATGCGCGTGATATTCCTTGAGAATTTTTTCTTCAAGCTCCCGGCGCGCCTCGCTTGTGATGGGGTGACAAATATCCCGAAAGTTGCCCTGCTCGTCCCGGCGGCTGGGCATGGCGACAAACAGGCGCTCCGGGCCGTCTATCACCTTGATGTCGTGTATGGCAAAATCGTCGCCAAGCGTCAGCGATACCAGCGCACGCAGCCGGCTTTCTTCGTAGATTCTTCGGATTCGAATGTCGGTAATCTTCATTTTTGTCCCTCCTGTCACCGCTATTATCAGCAGATTGGAAAATATTTATTCACTTTATTCGGGCCGCGTGCTATAATTTTAGTATGATGCTAAAATCATGTCGGATTGAATGCTGTTTTAAATTAAACCAGGACGGCATACGGCAGGCCGTGCGCTGACAGCGCAAAGTGGTACGGCGATTTTTAAATGAAACGCCAGTGTTTTTTATCAAGGATTTGTGTTAAAATCAGCGGCGGCAGATTATGTTCAATTTCTGCCGCCCACAATTATGATTGAAAAATCCCCCTTCTGCGCTCAAGCCGCTTGAGCGCAGCATCAGGTAAATACTTTGGAGGTGGCAGCGATGCCCGCTATTACAGAAGAAACCTTAAAGCTCTATCACAACCTGCACTTTGTCGGCGTGGGCGGCTCGGGCATGTTCCCGCTCGTGCAGATTCTGCTGGCGCAGGGGCACAGCATCTCGGGCTCGGACAATAACCCGGGCGACACGATTGATCAGGAACGCGCCATGGGGGTGCGGGTCACGATCGGCCATGACGCGTCCAACGTTCAAACCGCCGACGCAGTCGTCTATTCCGCCGCGATCATGGCCGATAATGTCGAGCTGGTCGCCGCGCGTGAACGCGGCATTCCGGTCATTGAGCGCAGCGAGATGCTCGGCCTTTTGACCCGCCGCTATAACAACTGTGTCTGCGTCGCGGGCACCCACGGCAAAACGACCACGACCTCGATGATCACCTATCTGATGCTGGCCTCAAACCTTGACCCCTCGGCCGTGATTGGCGGCAAGGTCAACGCCATCGGCGGCAGCGGCCGCGCGGGGCTGTCGCAGACCATGGTGGTGGAGGCCTGCGAGTTTGTCGATACCTTTTTGCACCTCTCGCCCGACATTGCCGTAATTCTCAACATTGACGCCGACCACTTGGATTATTTCAAGACGCTTGAGAACATCATCCGCTCGTTCAGGCGCTTTTGTGAATTAACCTCCCGCACCATTATCTATAACGGCGACGACGAGAACTCCCGCAAGGCGGTTGAAGGCCTCGACAAGAAGCTGATCAGCTTCGGCCTGTCGGATCAAAACGATTATTACGCCGAGAATATCCGTTGGCAGGGCGGCTCGCGCTGCGACTTTGACCTGATGAAAAACGGCAAAAAGGTCACGGCGCTGCAACTGAATATTCCCGGCACGCACAATGTGCTCAACGCGGTGGCCGCCTGTGCGGCGGCGCTTGAGGCGGGCGCCAAGCCAGAAAAGCTGGCCGAGGGGCTTTCGGCTTTCATCGGCGCGCACCGCCGGTTTGAGATTTTGGGCAATATCAACGGCGTGACAATCGCCGACGACTACGCGCACCACCCCGCTGAGCTGTCCGCAACGCTTAACGCCGCGAAATCGCTCGACTACAACAGCGTCTGGGCGGTGTTTCAGCCGTTCACCTTCTCCCGCACCGCCATGCTGCTCGACGATTTTGCCAAGGTGCTGCCGATTGCCGACCATGTCGTGATGTCGGCGATTATGGGCGGGCGCGAGGTGAACACCTATGGCATCACGACCGAGGATCTCGCGGTCAAAATTCCGGGCAGTGTCTGGTTCGAAACCTTTGAGGAGATTGCCGCGTATGTGCTCGCCAACGCGCAGGAGGGGGATCTCGTCCTGACGCTGGGCTGCGGCGACGTCTATAAATGCGCCAAGCTCATGCTGGGCATGGCGGTTCCAAAATAAACCCCTGCCCTGCAAACGGCAGTAAAGCATCCGTCTTGGATGCTTTACTGCCGTTTTGATATGATTATGGTGTCAAAAAAGCCGCCGGTAACATAACATGGCATTAATGAGGTCTTTGACGAGCGGCGGGACATTTATTTTGATGGATCGGCATAGCTCACTATTGGTGCATAAGAGCGGTCGATACCATGACAGGCATCCGCATCGAGAAGTTTGAATAGTATGGGATAGCCACAGTAAAAATTTAATTTTTGTATGAAACACCCCGCAGCACCGCATTTTGTGGGATGTTTTTTATAAACACGGTTGCAGTTTTGTGGCGTTTATGCCATAATGGCTGTAAATCATTGTCAAGGAGGTGACAAACACAGCAACAACGATTCATCAGATAAGGGAGTGATGCCTGAAAAAAATGTGCGAATAAAGCGCCAGTTCCGTCCGTGAGCGGGCGGATGACGAGGAGAGAAGCTATCGAAAATTCGGCGGATGCTTCTCCGTTCTCCTCCTTGGGAATGTCAGGCAGGCGGCAAAACTGCGGGGTGACCCGCAGGACAAATCCGACCTGCACAAGGACTGATACGGCTTCTCAATAAAACTTTTATTGGGAACAGCCCGGCTGCGCCGCGCTGCTTTTTCGCTTTTACAAGCGAAAAACGTATCTCATAAAATTCCGTTGCTAAAAATCCCGTTTTGTGATTCTTAGACGGAACCATTATAAAATTTTGACATCTTAATATTGATATAGGAGTTTTTGTATGTGTGGAATTATAGGATATTCCGGGCACCGCTGCGCCAGCGGCGTGCTGTTGGAGGGCCTGAGCCGGTTGGAGTACCGCGGATATGATTCCGCCGGTATTCTCGTGAGCGAAAACGGCGCTTTTGTCACGGTTAAGCGCGAGGGTCGGCTCGATAACCTGAAGGCCTCGCTCGAGCATTTCACCCTGCACGGCACCTGCGGCATGGGCCACACCCGATGGGCGACCCACGGCGGCCCCACCGACGAAAATGCCCACCCCCACGGTACCGAGCGCGTCATGCTGGTGCATAACGGCATCATCGAAAACTATCTCGCGCTCAAGTCGGTGCTGGTCGAGCAGGGTTACTCCTTTTTATCCCAGACCGACACCGAAATTGCCGCCTGCTATCTCGATTACTGCTACCATGGCGACCCGATAGACGCCATCCGCGAAGCGCTGTTGAAAATTGAGGGGGCGTACGCCTTTGTCATCATGTTCTCGGATCATCCCGACACGCTGTACGCGGTGCGCAAGGACGGCCCGCTGATCGCGGCGCCCGGGGACGGCGAAAACTTCCTCGCTTCGGATATTACGGCCGTCATCGGCTATACCAACCGTTATTTTGTGCTTGAGGAAGGCGAAATTGCCGTCGTCAACCCCGACAGCATCCGCGTATTTGGCTTGGATGGCGGCGAGCGCCAGAAAACGGTGCAAACGGTCAGCTGGAACGTCGATCAGGCGCAGAAGGAAGGCTATCAGCATTTCATGCTCAAGGAAATTCACGAGCAGCCCGACGCGTTGCGGCACACGATGACGCCGCGCATCAAGGACGGCTTGCCCTGTTTTGAGCACGACCATCTGCCGGAGGATTTTTTCTCCCGCTTTAAGCAGATTAAAATTGTCGCCTGCGGCACCGCGATGCACGCCGGTCTTGTCGGGCGCGACCTTATCGAGCGGCTGGCGCGCGTGCCGGTTCAGGTCGATCTGGCCAGCGAGTTCCGCTATCGCACGCCAATCATCGGCGCGGAGGATCTGGTGGTCATCATTTCGCAGTCGGGCGAAACGGCCGACAGTCTGGCCGCGCTGCGGCTCGCAAAGTCGATGGGCGTCACGACGCTGGCGATCGTCAACGTGGCCGGTTCATCGATTGCGCGCGAGGCCGATCACGCCATTCTCACCTACGCAGGGCCCGAAATTTCGGTCGCGAGCACCAAGGCCTATTCGGTGCAGCTGGCCGTTTTGTACCTGATCGCCTTCTCAATGGCTGCCGCAAACGGCCATTTGACACAGGAGGAAACACAGGCACTAGTTGAATCGCTGAGCGCCGTACCCGACGCGGTTCGCGGCGTTTTCTCCTGCCAAACCGCGATTGAACGCGCCGCCGAAGGCTTTGAGCGCAGCGAGGACCTGTTCTTTCTTGGCCGCGGCATGGATTGGGCGCTCGCCTGCGAGGGTTCGTTAAAGCTCAAAGAAATTTCGTATATCCACTGCGAGGCCTGTGCCGCCGGTGAGCTTAAGCACGGTACCATCTCGCTGATCACCGACGGTACCCCCGTTATCGCGCTGTGCACACAGGATAAGCTAATCCCCAAGATGCTCTCAAACATCAAGGAGGTCAAGGCCAGAGGCGCTGTCGTGACGCTCATCGCCAAAAAAGGCGAATCGGTCTCGCAGGATGTGGCCGATACGCTGCTGCTGCTCGACGCGCTGGACGACATGTTCATGCCATTTACCGCCGTCACGGTGTTGCAGTTTATCGCCTATTACACCGCCCGTTTAAGGGGCTGCGACATCGACAAGCCCCGCAATCTGGCAAAGTCGGTGACCGTCGAATAAAATAAACGTTCAAGGGGGCGGCGTCGTTGTAACGACGCCGCCCCCTTTTGTCTATCAAATAACCATATTCAAGAGGCGCTGCGCGAATGCTAGGGCAAGCGCTGGTAAGGTACAATAAGTTGCGCAAATTAAAAAAAGGATAAAAGGAGACAAGGT
>DALYYK010000080.1:0-4936 GCA_031983305.1 Candidatus Fimivivens sp.
CAGTCCAAGGAGCGACTGGCCGGTCTGCAAAAGGAGCTCTCTCGCCTGCGCGACGCGATGAACGAGAAAAAAGCGCAGTGGGAGGAGGAGAAAAAGGCGATCTCGGGCGTACACCGTTTGAAAGAAGAAATTGAAAAGACCAACGCCCAGATCGAGGCCGCCGAACGCCGCTATGACCTGAACAAGGCGGCGGAGCTCAAATACGGCGTGCTGCCCCATCTGCAAAAGCAGTTGGCCTCCGAGGAGGAGAAGTCCGCAAAATCCGGCGGTTCCCTGCTGCGCGACCGCGTCACCGACGAGGAGATCGCCCGAATCGTCGCGCGCTGGACCGGCATCCCGGTCGCAAAACTTGTCGAGGGCGAGCGCGAGAAGCTGTTGGCACTGCCCGAGGTGCTGCACCGCCGCATCGTCGGGCAGGACGAGGCCATAGAGCGGGTCAGCGAGGCGATTCTGCGTTCCCGTGCAGGCATCGCCGATCCGAACCGGCCGATCGGCACCTTCCTGTTTTTGGGTCCCACCGGCGTGGGCAAAACCGAGCTGGCCAAAACGCTGGCCGAGGCGCTGTTTGACGACGAGCGCAGTATGGTCAGAATCGACATGAGCGAGTATATGGAGAAATATTCGGTCTCCCGCCTCATCGGCGCGCCGCCCGGATATGTCGGCTACGACGAGGGCGGCCAGCTCACCGAGGCGGTGCGCAGAAAGCCCTATTCGGTTGTGCTGTTCGATGAGGTTGAAAAAGCGCATCCCGACGTTTTCAATGTCCTGTTGCAGGTATTTGACGACGGCCGGATCACCGACTCGCAAGGGCGCACGGTCGACTTTAAAAATACGATCATTATCATGACCTCCAACTTAGGTTCGGACATTCTGCTTGAATCGCTCGGTGCCGACGGGCATATCACGCCCGAGGCCGACGCGGCGGTGCACACGCTGCTGCGCAGGAGCTTCCGTCCCGAGTTTTTAAACCGCATCGACGAGACGATTTTCTTCACGCCGCTCTCCAAGGCGCAGATCGGCGGCATTATTGATATGCTGATGGCCAGACTACAAAAACGGTTGATCGATCGGCAGATCAGCGTCACGCTGTCCGACAGCGCGCGGCAGTATATCATCGATAACGGCTACGACCCCGCCTACGGCGCGCGTCCGCTGCGGCGCTTCTTACAGTCTCGGGTTGAGACGCTGATAGGCCGCATGATCATCGCCGACGAGGTGACCAACGGCGCCAAGCTCACGGTGGACACCGGATCGGAGGGATTAAAGGTGACGGTCAATGCCGGATGACAACAAATTTAAACCAAGGCATTCGGACCAAAAAAACGAGGCTTGTGCGCCAGCGCAAGCCTCGTTTTTAATCAAGTGGTTTGATCTTTTGCGATAACAGGTTGCACGCGTCATCCGTTTTTTAATTGTTTTTGGAGGATGCGCCGTATATAATGAGGGAAAATATATTTGTGATATTCCGTCAAAGGAGACTGATGATGAGCTTAACAGTCAAGCAATTTGAGCAGACCAGAATAGAAATGGCTAAAAACTTTGAAATAGCCGGTTTAACACCCGAAATGATTCAAACCGATTTAGGGCTTAACACGCAGGATTTTAAAAACGCCCTAGAGGTGACACCGCGCCATAATCCGACAAATGTGTGGAAGCTGCGCGACTATCTCGAAAAGAAAATCCGCGAGCAAGGAAAAGAGCCTTGTCCTTTTACGGTGCTCACTAAAAACATTTATTACCCATACTAAGGTCTGGCATAGGGCTTGCGTCATAGCCAACAAAAATGTGTACGAGCCATAGCAAAATAATTATTCAGAAAAAAGGCCTTAAAGGGATTTTAATCCCTTTAAGGCCTTTTTTAAAAACCAATTTTGCAGTAAGCGGGCAGCAATTTAGCGCTTTGGAGAAATTAAATCTACATACTAAAGTAGCGTTAAGCGCAATAGGCTACCCTATCCCCTTTGCTCTATGAATCAGCCGAGTCAATCGACCTGAATCCCTTGCCCAGAATCTGGTTCGCCTCGTTGACAACGACAAACGAGTGGGGATCAGCCTCGCGAATGACGCGTTTGAGCTGGAAAAACTCGCTTTTTCGCACCACACAGAGTAACACATATGTATCTTCATGATTATAAGCGCCGGTTCCACTGAGAATTGTCGCGCTGCGGTGCAGCTGGTGGATGATGCTGTCGGCAATCAGCTGGGGCCGATGGGTCACAATCATAACGCTTTTAGCCGAATCTGCGCCGTTCAGGATGGTATCCACGACGCTGCCGGAGGTAAAGGACATGATCAAGCCGTAAAGACCCGCCTCGATATTGCCGTAGACGACCGCCGCCAACGTCATAATCAGACCGTTGATGCAAACGACCAGCTGCCCGGTCGACACATAGGGATATTTTTTGCGAATCAGCTTAACGATCAGGTCGGTTCCACCGCCTGACGAGCCCTGAGAAAAGACAATTCCGCCGCCGATACCCGAAAATACGCCCCCGAACAACGCCGCGAGCAGCGGGTCACCGGTATAGACGGGCGGCGCGACAAACACCATATCCAGCATCATCGTATAAATAATCAGCACCCGCACAGTCTGGAGCACAAAGCCCTTGCTGATCACCCGCCAGCAGATAATCAAAAACGGCACATTCATCAGCAGGCTCATCGAGCCGATCGGCAGGCCGGTCAGGTAATTGATCAGCACCGTGATGCCGGTGAAGCCGCTGGGCGCAATTTTATTTGGTACCGCGAACATTCTGACGCCGATTGCCCAAAATGTAGCGGCGGCAGCGTCCAGCGCAATACCCTTTACGCCTGAAACCAGCTGCCTCTTGGTCAGTTTCATGGTTTTTCTTCCTTTCTATCTTGTTGCATTTATCCTCAACATCATAACCGAGCGCATTAAAAATAGCAATGCATTTGTTGTCGATCACGGCGCTTTATTCTTTTTTGTTTTATGGCATCTTCGACGGTATACGGAAATTAATCCAGGAGTCGCTTAAAGCCGGTGCCGAGCGTCTCGGTCGCGTGGGTGATCACCACAAAGGCACTGTCGTCATTCTGCCGTACCAGCGATTTCAGCGCGAAAATCTGACGCTTATCGGTCATGCAAAGCAGCACTGAGATCGGCTCGCGGCTGAATCCGCCCAGCGCCTCGATCACCGTGACGCCGCGCCCAAGGCCGGTGAGCAGCGATTGGGTAACCGCGACCTCCTCGCGCGTGATAATCAGCACAAGCTTTCTGGCGTCCGCACCGTCGACGATGCGGTCGATGACCACCGTCGACGCGTAGATCATCACGGTGCCGTATAAGATCGTGTCGATGTTGCGGTAGGCAATTGCCGCCATCAGCACGACGGCGCAGTCGGTGATCAGCACGATGAAGCCAAACGAGAGATGCGGACGTTTTTTCTTGATCAGCATGACGATGATATCGGTGCCGCCGGTCGAATCACCGCGCATCAGAATAATGCCGAGCCCGGCACCCGAGAACACACCGCCAAACACCGCCGCTATGAGCGGCTCGCCAGTATAGGGTGGCAGCAGCGCCGTCATGATATCCATGACAACCGACACAATGATCGTGATGCGCAGCGTGCGTCCGATAAAGCGGTGCCCGAGCTTTCGCCATCCGAGCAGCAGCAGCGGAATATTCATCATAAGACTGACGGTGCCGATCGGCAGGCCGAACAGGACGTACAGCACCGACGCAATACCCGAAAGACCGCCCCCCACAATGCGGTTGGGCGCTGAGAATACGCATATTCCCAACGCCAGCAATGTTGCGGCGACGGTCTCAGTCAAAAATTCAGTTTTAAGATAATGCCACGTCTTTGCTGTCGGGGTCCTGCTGTTGCGCATGCAAATCCCCGTCCAAAATCATTTTAAACAACGCGCGGATGCGCTGTTGATCTCCGCCGAGATACAGCCAGCCAAACAGCGCCTCAAGCCCTGTCGCGGTGCGATAGTCCGCAGCGGAGGTGTGCCGTGGGGGCGTGACGCCGTTCGAGTTGCGGCCGCGCTTAAACACCGTCAGTTCCGCCTCGGTCAGCACGGGTTCAATGACCGCGAAGCCGCGCGCCTGCGCCGTCGCTCGTACCATTTCAACCGCAAGCGTGTGCAGCTTGTTGGCCGAAAGGCTGGTGTAACGGCTGACAATCTCCTCACGCACCAGCATCTCATAAACGCCGTCGCCGACGAAGGCGAGCGTCAGCGGGTTGATAAGCCGGAGGTCGGGCGTATTTTCTGCGTTGAGCATAAGCACGGCTCCTTATCTGACGTAGTCGAATTCAAAGCCATCGATGTCAACGGTATCGCCCTCATTGATGCCCATCTCCTCAAGCCGATCAATGACGCCGCTGTTGCGCAGCGACCGCTGCAAATATTGCAGCGACTCGTAATCGTCCATATTGACTGAGCGCAGAATATGCGGCAGCCAGCTCGCTTCGATATAGTATACCCCATCATCGCCTCGGGTAATCTCAAAGGTGCGCTGTCCGACGGCGGTAAGGTCGATCTCTGGCAGCGGGTCGGGCTCATAACGCAGCACCGGCGGCAGCTTGTCCAGCTCGGCGGAAACCGCGTTTAAGAGCGGCTCGATGCCCTGGTTGGTGGCTGCCGAAATCGGGAACACGCGGTAACCGCGCGCTTCGAGCACCTTCGTGAAATCCTCGACCTGCTCGGGCGACGCGATGTCGCATTTGTTGGCCGCCACGAGCATCGGCCGCTCGGCCAGCGCTTCTGAAAAGTTCGCGAGCTCGCGATTGATCAGGTCAAAATCGTCAAGCGGCGCTCTGCCCTCGCAGCCCGAGACGTCGACGACATGCACCATCAGGCGGCAGCGCTCAACATGGCGCAAAAACTCGTGCCCGAGCCCGACGCCCTCGGAAGCGCCCTCGATCAGGCCGGGGATATCAGCCATGACATAGCTTTTTTCGGC
>DALYYK010000080.1:4946-8786 GCA_031983305.1 Candidatus Fimivivens sp.
TCCACCCGCACGACGCCCAGCACCGGCGTCAGCGTCGTAAAGTGGTAGTTCGCAATTTTGGGCTTAGCCTCGCTGACCATTGAGATCAGCGTCGACTTGCCCACGTTCGGAAAGCCGACCAGACCGACGTCGGCCAAAAGCTTTAACTCAAGCTGGACGTCAAATTCCTCGCCCGGCATGCCCGGCTTTGCAAAGCGCGGTATCTGCCGCGTGGGGGTGGCGAAGTGCTGGTTGCCCCAGCCGCCGCGCCCGCCGCGCGCAATGACCACCGGCGCATCGTCCGAGAGATCAGCCAGAAGTCTGCCCGATTCACGCTCGCGTATCAGCGTGCCCTGCGGCACACGGATGATGAGATCCTCGGCGTTTTTGCCGCTGCACTGGCGGCGTCCGCCCGGTTCGCCCTCGGGCGCATAATAACGGGTCTTATATTTAAATTCCATCAGCGTCGTTTTGTTGGTATCGGCCACAAACACGACATTGCCGCCGCGTCCGCCGTCGCCGCCGTCCGGGCCGCCCGCCGCAACATATTTCTCGCGGTGGAACGACACGCAGCCGTCACCGCCCTTGCCGCCTTTGATCTTAATAAACGCCTTATCAATAAACATGCTTTTTCCCTCCTTTTTGGGGGCGCGCACCGATCAGCACCGATAGTCTGCTATCAGTATTCGCCTGTCGGGCGCGGGTTATCCTGCGCACAGCAGCCATAGGGCGATGCCGTAACACAGAAAAATCCCGAGCGAACGCCCGGGATTTTTGTTTGTTAGCTTAGTTCTCAGCCGCGTAGACCGAAGCCTTCTTGCGGTCACGGCCGAGGCGCTCGAAACGGAGCGTTCCGTCGGTAAGCGCGAACAGCGTATCATCCGAACCGATGCCGACATTCTCGCCGGGATGGATGTGGGTGCCTCTCTGGCGAACCAGAATGTTGCCAGCCTTTACAAACTGACCGTCGGCACGCTTGACGCCAAGCCGTTTGGCTTCGGAGTCGCGACCGTTTTTAGTAGAGCCTACGCCCTTTTTATGTGCCATTGGTTTTGCACCTCCAGTATAAATGATTTAAGTTATTTAAGCATTAATCGCGGTGATTTCAAGCTTGGTATAGGGCTGTCTGTGGCCCATCTTGCGCTTGGAATCTTTCTTAGCACGGTAGGTGAAGACGGTGATCTTCTTGCCCTTGCCGTTCTTCAGAGCCTTGGCGACAACCTTGGCTCCCGCTACGGTGGGGGTGCCCACAACAGCGCTGTCATCGTTGCCAACAACAAGAACGTTGTCGAACTCGATGGTCTGGTCTGCCTCAACGTCGAGCTTTTCGACGAAAATGACGTCGCCCTGCGCGACACGGTACTGCTTACCGCCGGTAGTGAATACTGCGTACATGTTACACCTGCTTATCTGTTCAGTCTCGCTGCTTTTGGGCGTCACCTCTCATTAAACAAGGCGCACTTATAGCCTAAAACATGCGGCAACAATTATAATATCATAGGTATTTGGCTTTGTCAAGGCGTTTTTTCGTCCTTTGCAACATTCTGACAACGCTAAAACCGTTTTTTCGCCGCGATTTTGCATATCAGATTTATTTAACGAAAGCACCCGCGATTAAAAGGCCCAGCACGACGCCGTAGACCGTCGCGCTCCACGGATTTGCAGTAATCGGGCACTGTCCGGACGGGCACCCGACAAAATAGTAATACAGATAACCCGCGCCCGCGCCGATGATACCGCCAATGACATAGCTTAAAATTTTCATAGCATCCACCTCACTGGGTTTATGCTATCAAAAAGCGGGCAAAAAGGCTGTGACCGAGTCACATTTACCAGCACGCGGTCTAACGGTATTTAATCGGCTTCATCATGCGGCGCGTCGGCATGCTCTTCATCCCGCTGCGCGCTGGGCGACTCCGTTGTTTGCGCATGCTCGGACTGAGTCCGTGTTGTCTCAGGCGCGTCAATGGCAGGCGGGGTCAGCCGCATCCATACCGGCGCGGTGCCGTCGGCCAGCTTCTTGCGTGCCACAAACCACAGCGCTACCGAAAGCAGGACCATGCAGCCCGCCAGCACCTGCGAAACGCGGATGCTGCCCGCGGTCAGGCTATCGGTGCGCAGCCCCTCAATGACCGCACGGCCCAGACCGTTGATGAAAAAGTACAGCAGCGCCAGCTCCCCGTTGAAGCTGCGGCGCTTGGTATACCAGACGATGAACAAAAAGCCGAGCATCGTCCACGCCGATTCATAGAAGAAGGTGGGATGCACCGGTATACCCTGCATTTGCAGTACCTGTTCGGGTGCAAAGCCGGGAAGCAGGTCGGGATGCACATGAAAATAGCTGTCGATAATCGGGCTGACCATGCGCCATGGCCCTTCAAAATAACCGCCGAACGCCTCAACGTTGATAAAATTGCCCCAGCGCCCGATCGACTGACCCAAGAGCAGACCGCCCAACGAGGCATCGAGCGCGCGCACAACCGGCAGCTTCCAGCGACGGCACAGCAGCCAGCCGCAGAGTATTGCCGCCAGAATACCGCCGTAAAAAGCGATGCCGCCCTTCCAGATCGCGATGATCTCCTCAGGGTGCAGCTTATAATAGTCCCACGAAAAGGCGACGTAATAGGCGCGGGCGCCCAACAGGCCTGCAATGATGGCATAGAGAAAAACGTCACTTAGGCGCTCTTTATCCACACCGAACTGTCCGGCGCGCCAGACGGCGTAAAGCACGCCGAGCGCGATGCCGGTCACGACGATGATGCCGTACCAATAAACAGTGAGCGGCCCAATAAAGACCGCCACCCGCGAGATGGAAAAATCCAACCCCAGACCGGGAAACGCCACTTGCGCGGCGGAATCCGCGCCGGCCAGATGGATGAATGGGTTCATGTGTGTCCCCTCTTTTCTGTCTAGTCCCGCACGACCGAAAGCGCGCAGCGCGCGGGATCAAAATTCTCGCGCAAAAAAGCCTGCGCGTCGTTTAAGGTCAACTCGTCGAGCAGCTCGAGTGGCTCGTATGCGCCAAAATCGGCCAAAGAGGCCAGTACCATCATACCTGCCATCGCTTCGACCGAGCTGTAGATGCCGGTGTAACGGCCGTAAGCGGCGCGGCGCGCACGCTCAAACGCCTCGGCGGGAATGCCGTTCTCCTGTAGCGCCTCAACACCCTTTAAAAGGCGCGCAAACACTTCATCGGGATTCTTCGACTCACCCGCAAAGATATTGACGAGATAGTTCGGGCCCGCCATCACCTCGGAGCCAAAGCTCGCATTGATCAAGCCTTCGTCGTAGAGCGCGCGGTATAATTCGGTCGACTCGCCCGCGACGAGGTCACAGACAATCTCGCCGGTTACCTGCGCGAGAATATTTTCACGGTAGTTTTGCGGCGTGCCCTTAAAGCCAATCTGGAACAGCGGCGTTGCAACCTCAAGCTTCTGCTCGACCCGGCGCTCGCGCACCGTGGACGGCTCGTCTATTTCCCGGGTACGCACCGTCACGGGCGCCGCGGGCAGCAGAATTTTATCGCAGGCCTTCAAAACGGTATCGATATCAAAATTGCCCGCGATCGACAGCACCATATTGTTCAGATTATAAAACGCGTTGTAACAGCGGTAAAGCAGCTCGGCGGTGATCTCGGAGATTGAGTCGACCGTTCCGGCGATGTCGACGCGGATTGGGTGGTTGTGATACAGCGCACCAAGCAGGTTAAAATAGACCCGCCACTCGGGGTCGTCGTCATACATCCGAATCTCCTGCCCGATGATCCCCTGCTCCTTCTGCACCGTTTTTTCGGTGAAATAGGGCTTGGTAACAAGATTTAACAAAATCTCGATCGACTCGTCAAATTTGTCGGTACAGCCG
>DALYYK010000081.1:0-8764 GCA_031983305.1 Candidatus Fimivivens sp.
CTAGACCCTGAACACGGGGGAATCGGCATCCACACGAAGCGGGTGGATGGCGACACAAAAACGCGGAGGGAGAACGTCTCCCTCCGCGTTTGGTGTGCGGCAGCCTGCCTTACAGGGCCGCCAGAACCTCATTGATGTCCGGCAGCTCCCTGAGGGGATAAACTTTTACCCATTTAACGACGCCCTGCGCATCGACGAGGATGTTGGCCCGGCCGGAGAAGCCGTGGTTTTCCATAAACACGCCATAGTCCTGCGAGACCTTGCCCTGCGGCCAGAAGTCGCTGACAAGGGGGGTGTTCTCAATGGATAGAACCGTCGCCCATGCCTTTTTGCCGGGCGCAGCGTCGACGCTTAGGCCAATGGCAACGGTGTTTTTCGCGGCAAAGGCGTCGAAGTGTACCTCCAGCGCGCGCATCTGATCGGTGCACACACTGGTCCAGGCCAGCGGATGCCAGGACAGCAGCACCTGCTTGCCCCGATAGTCAGACAGTCGAATTTCCTTGCCGAAGCCGTCGTGCAGGGTGAAATCGGGGGCCTTTGCACCTACTTGAATTGCGTCCATGTTTTGTTCCCTCCTGTATTTGAGTGATGTGCTGGGAGCGGGGCCAGTCTGGGCGGGCCTGCTCCGATGCTCTTATTATATCATGAGCCCAAAGCGAATGGTATAATATTTCATGTTTTCTGGTTGTCTGCGCATGCGGACGAGAAAAACGGCTTAAATTGAAATATAATAACTGCTTTGTGGCTATTATGCCATGAGCGCAAGCGAAGGGCATAATTTGCGCACCATAGGCAGTTGCCGCGTTAAGTGGCGAGCCGCTGCGCATTTTCCCGATATAATAGCCGTCTTGCGGCTATTATATCATTTATGTTTGTGTCCTTCCATCAGCTTTATATCAATATTGAATGGATGGTCATCGAGGTATGGCAAAAGGGGCAGGGCGACTCTTTCACAAGAAGTCGTCCTGCCCGACAAATGGTCATTCGTACAATATCACGAGTAAAGATTCACACCGAGTCTCGCAGTCTTCTTTGGTATGATAGGAGTGATTGGCCAACACAATTTGTTATTGGGGCCTCATAGCTAAACTTGGCGGCCAGCTTTCATCATCATGTATTCGATTCGGTCAGTTGGGACATAGCTTGAAGCTGTTATAAGATAACAAAAATCCGCCCCGATGAAGGGGCGGATGTATTGCGGGTGTTAAGCGACGCGGACGTTTATAGCGCGCAGCTTGCGGGAGTCTTTGGGATCAGTTTCCGTATCGAAGAAAACTTTTTGGCCCTCAGCCAACTGCTTGTAGCCGGTGCCCTGAATGGCAGAGAAATGTACAAACACATCCTCGCCGCCGTTGTCGTTGGAGATAAATCCAAATCCTTTGCCCTCGTTGAACCACTTGACAGTACCTTTATTCATAAAGTACCTCCTGAAAAAAAGTTATCCCACAGCAAAAAAACAAAAGCCACAGGTTTAATAAGTCAAAACGAAAATTGACTTACAACCCGCAGCAATCAATTAATACATTTAGAATACTGTTTCAGTATACACGACCTAGTAAGCAATGTCAACACAAATATTTGACAGGGGGCAATTAAAAAGAAGGCGGAGCGCCTTAACCGTCACCGCGCAATAAATTATCCGCGTAATGTCGCAGGCTTTCGAACGAGTTGACGCCGTTGGCGCGGGTGCTAATTTGATCTTGGACGTAATCCGGCAGCTTGTCGAAATATTGTTTTGCTTCGGACTCGGTTTTAAAAAGCTCGTACATGTTTTGATATTTATGCATTATATCACCTCAACGTTTAGGATGCCCAGAGAAAACGAGAATATAGCAATTGATAGGCGGAATAAAAAAGGGCTTGCTGTAAAAAGCAAGCCCAAGAGGCATATTTAACGGAAGCGATTACAGCAGCTGCAACAACAACTGTTGCAGCGGTTTGAGCAACCGAAGGCGCCTAAGAAAAGCAAAGGCCAAAGAAACATCGTTGTCCCTCCTTTTAGCTTATTAGAAAATAAGCACATTACAGGTTATGGAGAAAGGGGTGCATATGTGAAATATAGGACATGCCACCGCCTTATGGCGCGATTGCACAGGCAGTGGGATAGGGATACAGAGGGAGGTAGTTGTTTGGCCAACAGCAAAAAGAACGCTTTTACTGCGTTGCAACAGCTTATATAAGCATTGACTGGAGAGTCATTGGGATATAACAAAAAGAGCGGGCCGACTTTTTTACAAGAGTCGGCCTGCTCGATAAATTAAAATTTGTTCGGCTAACAGCATGAAAATTGATTAGCTTCTATAGTAATACGCGATAGACGACAGCACCGACTGTCAATACAACGCCAATGATAGACACCACCCGGTAAATCCTCACCGATTCCGGGTCGTCCTTTTCCTTGCGCATATAGACAATCCCGGAAATAATCATCCCAAGCCCGACAATCAAAAACAATCCAAACGAGAGCCATTCCTTCATTTTTATTTCCTCCATTTCAATAACAAAGATGAATTGATGATAACAGCTACCGAGCCTACATTATGTACCAACGCACCCACCACTGGATTTAGAACCCCTGTAATGGCAAGCGTAATAGCGGCAAAATTGAGTATCATCGATGCTGCGAGGTTGATGTTAATAGTCGTCATCACTCTACGGGAAAGCAAGATCAGATGGGGGATTTCCCTTATATCATCGCCAACAAGGACGATGTCCGCCGCTTCAATGGCAATATCGCTACCGATGCCGCCCATGGCAATACCCACCTGCGCTGCTTTAAGTGCGGGCGCATCATTGATGCCGTCGCCCACCATGCAAACAAGCTCGCCCTTCTCCTGATACTGCCGGATGGCGGTCAGCTTATCCTCGGGCAGGCAGCTCGCTTTCACATCGGTAATGCCCGCGATGGAGGCAACGTGGCTGGCTGCTTGCGTCCCGTCGCCGGTGAGCAGAATACTTTTTGTTCCTGTATCATCTATTTGCCGTATGGTCTGCGCCGCATCGGGCCGCAGCGTATCAGATAGGGCAATCATCCCAACTAAGTGCTGCTGATCCATGATATAAATGACCGTGCTGCCGCTGGATTTGGCGGTGGTGACGCTTTCTGAAAGCTGACTTGGTAAAATAAGGCCATGGTCTGCCACCATTGCTTCGTTTCCGGCAAAGACTTTATACCCTCGTATTGTTGCCGCGACACCGCGCCCCGGCAAAAGCTCAAATTCGTCCGGCTCGGCAGGGGATTTGCCCTTTGTCTGACGGTACGCTGCGACAATGGCCTTGCCCAGTGGATGCTCAGAACGAAGCTCGGCGCTGGCTGCAAGTGCAAGCAGCTTGTCATTGTCAATGCTTGGCGAACCGCTTTCCACCCGCGACACAGACGGCTTTCCATAAGTAAGGGTTCCGGTTTTATCAAAGGCGATGCGTGTTACCTTAGAAAGTCGCTCCAGCGCATCCCCCTGACTGACAAGAATGCCATATTTGGCGGCGTTGCCGATTCCCGCCATAATTGCGGTGGGCGTTGCCAGCACCAACGCGCAGGGGCAGAATACAACAAGGATGGTCACAGCGCGGATGACCTCGCCGGTAACAGCCCATGTAACGCCCGCCGAAACCAGCGCAATGGCCACAATCCATGTGGCCCAACGGTCGGCCAAACCGACAATTTTGGCCTTGCCGGCGTCAGCCGACGCCACAAGGCGTATCATGCGTTGCAGAGAACTATCCTCTCCGACCTTCTGTGCAGTCATGTCAAAGGTTCCAAATTGATTGACCGTGCCGCTTTGGACTTCATCACCTGCGTGCTTATCCACTGGAAGGAACTCGCCTGTCATCACTGACTGGTCAACAGAGGTATGGCCCTTTGTAATAACACCGTCTACGGCAATCGTTTCTCCAGCCAAGACCCGGAGCGCGTCACCCACCTGTACCTGCTCGGCGGGAATAATTTGTTCCTCGCCGTTGCGCAGGACCCTTGCCGTAGCGGGGGAGAGATGCACCAGCTTCTCAATTCCGGCGCGGGCTTTTGACACTGTGCGTTCTTCCAGATATGCGCCAATAATCATGATAAACGCAACCTCGCCAGCGGCAAAAATCTCACCAATGATGACCGAAGCGATCAGGGCGAGGGATACCAGCACATCGGCCCTGATGTCAAATTCGGTGACAAGGCCGACAATTGCGCCTTTGATAATGGGGATACCACACAGCAGAATAGCCAGCCACGCCGCATTGATGGGTAAATGCCCGATGTCGAAGAAGCTGATCACTAAGGATACCAGCGATAGGCCGAGAAACAAGATTGTTCTCTTCTCCTCATCCTTGAATAGTGCAGTCAAAATATCACTCCTTTATACTTATGGGGGTATATGTATTTGCAACAAGAGTATACTCCCATGGGTATACTCTTGTCAACAAAAAAAGCAGCCGTATTCCGGCTGCTTTAATTTAATAAAGTTATGTCATTCTTGAAAAATGTTCAACCGCTTTCGCAAATTCAGAAATGGTTTTGTCGGCGTCACCATGCTCAATTCCCTCGCGAACACAGTGGTTCAGGTGGCCCTCCAATATCATTTGACCGACCTTATGAAGGGCGCCCTTAGCGGCGTTAATTTGAATCAGGACATCTTCACAAGGGATATCCTCATCCACCATTTTATCGATGGCTTTGATTTGCCCCATGATTTTGTTTAGCCTTCTATGAAGGTTATCCGCATCCATACACTGACGCATTTGCTCACCTCCCTAATACCCGTACGGGTATTAGGGAAAGAATAACATCTTTATTGGGGTTCGTCAATCCAGAATATGAAAGCAAGCGTCAAATTCCTGTTTGATGTCGTCATACCATATACGGCTGTTTTTTTCACTAGCTTTATCGAGCATGGACTGGACCGCTATCGAAATATAGAAAAAAGATCAGGCTGGCCCCTTTCACAAGGCGTCAGCCTGATTGGCAAATTGGAGCTTACTTAAGCTTATACATGGATTTGAGAAGGGAAATGCCAGTCTCAGTTTTAAAGATCTGTGCCAACGTATGACGGATATTCTCTTCCGGGAGTTTGCCTTCATCCGCATTTACAAGGTAGTCGGCCTCGATTAAAATCTGATAATCCAATCCTTCAATATTTTTAAGCGTGTGATGGTGCCCAACCAAAAACACGACACGCTCTATGAATTCCTGAGCGCACCCGAAACTACTAAGAAACGCTTCGGCTAAAATGGCGCCTTCTTCTTGATGCCGACCATAGGTGTTGCCATACTTTTCACGGTACAGTGGGCAGGCGATGTCATGCAAAATAGCGCCGCTTCAAGTGCGGCCTGCGTGTTACTGTCTAGCTGCTCACATTCCCCAATGGTCTTGGCATAAGCGTAGACCTTCATAAAGTGATTGATGTCATGAAGATTTCCAGCGGAATCCAGAACCATCTTTGCTGCAATTTTTGAAGTATTCACAAGCTCATTCCTTTCGTTATGAAATCGTCCCCTAGCGGCTGGTTGATCAATTTCTGTTTGACAATATCATACCATATACCGCCACTGCTTTCCATCATCTTTGCATAAGCCATAACCGGCAGGTACCCGGGATATCATATAACGAACTTTGAACAGCGATTTTAAGAACGGTGATATTGATCTCTGCATTGCTTGAACTAAAGGAGAAAGCGATATTACTAAAAAAGAGGAAACGGCATCTGCGACTGCTGTTGCCAAGACCGGAAAAGAAAGAGGGGGACAATCATAATGGATTACAGAAAATAATTTGAACGCATGATGAGAACACAACGACGACGATTGCCATTGCGACAGCAGCGGATGGTATGCCCAATGTTCGCGTAGTCAACTTTTATTGCGACGTGGAGCTGGAAACCTTGTATTTTTCCAGCTTTAGCGACAACTAAAAGGTTGATGAGTTTAAGAAAAATCCTCATGGCGCGTTTACAATTATGCCGAATGGCGAAGAACACATTCGGGTCAAAAATGCTATTGTTCAAAAGAGTTCTGTTTCGGTTGAAGCAATCAAGGGTAAGTCTCTGGCCAAGACGCCGGAATACATTATGGGTATCCCTGAGGTGCTCCTGCGCTTGCTTGAAATTACCGTTGATCACGCGGATGTGGTGATAGATTTCGAGCACATAGGAGCCATTATAGTCAAACCAACTTAAATACAAGACGGTCTAGGCGGTCTATTTTGCGTCTGACCGCGTTGTCGTCCTTGCCAAACACAAAATATACGCGCCAATCCTGTTCCTGTTTTTAAGTGGTTTGACTATCCATTATAACAAAACTGCCCGGTTGACTTTCTTTTAGCCGGGTTGGCCCTTTGCAAGGATCGACTGGACTATTCTGAGCATATAGCAAGCTAAAAGCCGCTACACAAGAATAATGTGCAGCGGCTTTTAATGATTTGGTCTAAGGCAATTACGCAAATTCCTGAAGCGCGCCCCCTGTGCCGACGCCGACAATCTGATAGCCGCCGCCATCCTGTAGTTTTACTTTAACGCAAAGCTCACGGAACAGATTTTGAAAGGTGCCCTTGCCTGAAACGCCGTCGCCGGGGGCACGGTATTGCTCAGTAGCTGTGGTGATGTCGTAGGTGCATTGAACGACATATTGGTAGGCCATATCCTCCCATTTGGCCCCCGGCTTCGGCTCGCCTGCAATGACTTTTGCGTCTGTAATGACGTAATCTGCAATGCGACTTTCCACAGCCACCTCGGTGCCCATAAAGGATTCAAGCCAGACGCTTGCGGCGGTATTTCCGATAACCTGCGGCGTTTCATCCGGCTTGACCCAAAAGAACAAGTCCTCTGTCGAATTGAAGGAATGCCTGAGCGCGTCGTAGAGGTCGCTCGAAAGCACACCGTACCACCCGTTTGTACCGGATTGTAAAACCGCTGTGCCGTCCTTTAGCCGGTAGGCATAATAGTCATGAACCTCCTGCATTTGCGGAAAGGTCTGGCGGATCAGGTAGCTTTCCTCCAGCGTATTGATATCCACACCCTGCCACGCCGCGGATTTTACCAGAACGTCCATAAGGATCGCTTGTGCAAGCTGCTGCTGGTTATTTAAGACGTAACCTGAAAGCACTTCACCGTTTTTGCCAAGCTTTATTATAGAATATTCTGCGGCAACCGTCTCGGACGCGGCAAAATCAATCAGCTGCTGTAGCTTCTCGGGACTTGTGGCATAGTCACGGACGTCGCTGCCCACAGTGTAATCCGCCCACTCGCGGCCGCTGATAAAACCGACCTCGCGGTGGCCATCGGTCAGTACGGCGCGTACGCCGCCCGCATTTTCAACCAGAGCAAGCAGGAGTAGGGCATTTTTCCTGAAAGAGTGGGTAACGGGTGAATCTTTAGCGTCGTATTGATTCAGCAATTCGGTGGGCACGAAATATACAATTTCAATGCTGTACGGCTGTCCGGCGGTGTCAAGCGCAAAGTGATCATACCGCAGCCCGTTTGGCACAGGAAGCAAACCGATGAGCTGGCCAACGGCAGCGTTATTGCCGACATACTGTGTGCGCGCACGCCATAAATCCTCGGCGGAGTATGCATATACGCCGTTGGGTTGAAGCTGAATGATCGTCGCTTTTGCGCGGGTCGGATCGCTTTCCTGCACCGCGCCGATAAACAGAACCACCGAATCCCCAATCTCAAAGTCATCCAAAGAAAGCTGCTTGGGTTCACTGTTGGCTTCAACGGTGATGAACGGTTCGCCCTCCCAGGTGATGATGCATCGATCGCCAATCACGCTGTTACGATCAATGCCTTGGACGGTCATTGTTTGATTTTCTTTGTCAATTGCGAGAATGACCGCGTTTACACCCGCAAAGCCGACGGTGTCCTTGCGCGGGTTTGCCATCAAACCCATCACTATGCAGACGACAGCGATGACCGCCGCCGCAGCCACCCAAAGGGCAGGCTTTTTGTAAGCGAGCACATTTTTGATTCTGCTTTTCGTATCGCGCCCGCCAAATGCAAGCGGGGTACCGCCGATAATGCGCCGATCGGTTGCAAGGGTCAGCAGTGAGGCGGAGTACGCTTTTTTCACACCATTGCCAAGCTGTTTTATGACCGCTTCGTCACAGGACATTTCCATATCCTTGCTGCTGGCAAAAAACGAGAGCCACACAAGGGGATTGAACCAATGCATACACAATACCAAAAAGCTGATGAGCTTCATGATGTGATCCATCCGCTTAATATGTGTTTGTTCGTGCAGCAGGATATATTCCCGCTGGACTTCGCTCACATTGTTGGGCAGATAAATTTTAGGCCGTAAAATCCCCATAACAAAAGCGGTGCCGATGGCATCGGAAATAAAAATATGGCTCTTATAGCGCGTAGCGTTGTACAAACGCTTTTTTAGACGGATCAGCGTAACCAAGCTGTACAGCAATAAAATGGCCAGACCGAACAGCCAAATCCAACTGCCGATGAATATCCAGATTTGCAGCGGGTTCACGCTGGCTTGCGGCGTTGCCGGGGGAAGGATTGAATTGACCGCTTGATTGATTGTGGTAATGCCGGTATCAATTTTGGGCGTCTGAGCATAGACAATGTCCTGTGATATGGGATTTGCCTTAGTGGGCAAGAGACTGAAAAAGCTCTCAAAAGAAAAGGGACAAACCAGCCGGAATAATACCACCGACCACAGGGCGTAAGAAAATACCTTGGGTGCTTTTTTAAGCGGCAGCCGCGCAGCCAGTACGCAGACGATAACAACGCTGGCAGTGAAGCTCATATTGAGCACCTGTAAAAAA
>DALYYK010000082.1:0-5970 GCA_031983305.1 Candidatus Fimivivens sp.
CAGGGTTTAGAAGATAAGATTGCCTGCCGCCTTGGCGACGGGCTTTTTCCATTGACGCCCGATGAAGTGGACGACATTGTGATCGCCGGTATGGGCGGCGAGATGATTGCGTCTATTTTAGAGCGCTGCGGGTGGCAAAATCTTGCCAACAAGCAGTTTTTGCTACAGCCCATGACCAAGGCGCCGTTTTTGCGCCACTGGCTTTGCACCAACGGCTACTGCATCTCGGCCGAAAAAGCCTGTGTGTCGGGCGATCACGCCTATACCGTTATGCGGGTCACCTATACCGGCTGGCGGTGCAAGATCAGCGAATATGACCTGTACTGCTACGCGGGGGAGCTCTCCTGCGACATGTCGCAGGAGGCCCGCGCTTATTTGTGGCGTACCGTGTCCTCCTTAAAGCGGCAGGAAAGCGGCGTTGAGCCGACCGACCCCGAGCGGGCGGCCCGCCTGCGCTGCCTGATCAATAAGCTGATTACGGTCATCGAAGAGGGGAGATGAGCCTGTGGCACTCGACGGCATGATGCTCTCGCTTTTAAAGGATGAGCTTTCACACGCGCTGATCGGCAGCCGGGTAGATAAGGTCTATCAGCCCGTCAAAGAAGAGCTGATTCTAGCCATACGCGCCCAGCGCGAGAACCGCCGCCTGCTGCTCTGCGCCCACGCGGCGTCAGCGCGGGCGCATTTTACGGCCATTTCAGTCGAGAACCCTAAACAGCCGCCGATGTTCTGTATGTTGCTGCGCAAATGGGTCGGCAACGCCAAGCTCGTCGCCATCCGGCAGCCGGGCTTTGAGCGGGTGCTGTTTTTTGACTTTGAGACGGTCAACGACCTTGGCGACACGGTCATCGTCACACTGGCAGCCGAGCTGATGGGCCGCTATTCCAATGTCATTTTAATCGGCTCTGACGGGCGCATCATCGATTCGATGCGGCGGGTCGGCGCCGACCGTTCGTCGCTGCGGCAGATTCTGCCGGGACTGCGCTATGAGAACCCTCCGCCGCAGGAGCGCGTCGATCTTCTGACCGACGGCGTAGAGGCGGTTATCGCCGCGCTTAAAGAATCCCCGAGGGATATCGACCTTGCCAAGCTCTTGCAGGAGACGCTTTCGGGCGCTTCGCCGCTGCTGGCGCGAGAGCTGGTACACCGCGCGCTGGGCGGCGTTTCGATGAACAAAAGCGAATTGTCAGAGACACAATACACCGCGCTTACCGCCGAGCTGGAGCGCCTTCGCGCCATGCTTGAAGAGGGCCGGTGCGAGCCGACCACGGTGCTGACGCCCGACGGCGCGCCGAAGGATTTTTCGTTCCTGCCGGTCATGCAATATGGCAGTGCCATGCAGCTTCAGCGCTTTGACGAGATTTCGACGATGCTCGATGCTTTTTACGGCGAAAAAGATGCTGTCGACCGCATGAAGCAGAAGATGAGCGATTTTTCGCGCCTGATCACGTCCAGAATAGAGCGTATTGAACGCAAGCTCTCGGCCCAGAAGCAGGAACTGCTCGACTGCAAAAACCGCGACCAGCTGCGCCGGTTCGGCGATCTGCTCTCGGCGAACATGTATCAGCTTGAAAAGGGCATGAACCGCATCACCGTGCCGGATTTCTTTGACGAGGCGGGCGGGGAAGTGACCATTCCGCTTGATATCCGCCAAACGCCGGTGCAGAATGTACAGCGTTACTATAAAGAGTACCGCCGCGCCGACACGGCCGAGAAGATGCTCAAAGAACTGATTACGCAGGGCGAGCAGGAGCTTTCTTATCTCGACACCGTCTACGACCTGATGACCCGCGCGCGCTCCGAGGCCGAGCTTGCGGCCATCCGCGCAGAACTCAGCGATGGCGGCTATATCAAGGCTGCCGCCGGCGGCAAAAAGAAGCAGGAGCAACGGCTGTTGCCGTTGCAATACCGTTCGTCCGACGGTTTTTTGATTCTCTCGGGCCGCAACAACCTGCAAAATGAGCGGCTGACACTTAAAGACAGCCAAAAAAGCGATATCTGGTTCCACACGCAGAAAATCGCGGGCTCACACACCGTGCTGATCACCGAAGGGCGCGAGGTGCCCAACCGTACGCTGACCGAGGCGGCCATTATCGCGGCGGTCAACTCCAAGGCGCGCCATTCCGCCAAGGTGCCGGTCGATTACACGCCGATTAAAAACGTCAAAAAGCAGCCCGGGGGCAAGCCGGGTATGGTGATATACGAGCATTTTTCCACCGCCATTGTCGACCCGGACGAGGCGCTGGCCCAGTCGCTGCTGCTGCCCTAGCACGCGGCGGAAAACCCATGGCTCTAGGGCGCTTTGGCGTTCTTTTACGGGGTACGATATAATAACAACGAACTGACTATAAAGGAGCTTTCCATGACCTTAGATCAGCTTGACCTGCTGCTTTCGCAGGTGCAAAAGCCTGCGCGCTACACGGCGGGCGAGATGGGCGCGGTGGTTAAAACGCTGACCCCCGGCATGCTGCGCTACGCGTTTTGCTTCCCCGATTTATACGAGGTGGGTATGAGCCACCTCGGCATGAAGATCCTGTACGGCCACGCCAACCGCCGCGATGACGTCTGGTGCGAGCGGGTGTTCTCGCCCGACGCCGACATGCAGACCGCCATGCAGGAGATGGGCGTGTCGCTATTTGCGCTCGAGAGCCTTGACCCGGTCAAGGATTTTGACCTCATTGGCTTTACGCTGCAATATGAGATGTGCTACACCGAGGTTTTAAACCTCTTAAATTTAGCGGGTCTGGCGATCCGTGCCAGCGACCGAACCGATCCGTTCCCGCTCGTCGTGGTGGGCGGTCCCTGCGCTTCCAACCCCGAGCCGATCGCCGATTTTATCGACCTCGTCTCGCTCGGAGAGGGCGAGGAGGTCTCGGACGAGCTGTTCGACTTGTGTATACAGGCCAAAGCGGAGGGCTGGACCAAGCTCGAAATTCTGCGCCGCGCCGCGCAGATACCCGGCATCTATGTCCCGTCGCTCTACGACGTGACCTATAACGCCGACGGCACGATTTGTGCCGTCACCCCGCGCGAGGGCGCGCCGGCGGTTATTTCCAAGCGCGTCGTCGTTGATCTTGACAAGGTCTATTACCCCGAGCGCTTTGTTGTGCCGTTTCTCGATATTGTCCACGACCGCGCGGTGGTCGAGCTGTTTCGCGGCTGCAACCGCGGCTGCCGCTTCTGTCAGGCTGGATTTTTATACCGGCCCATCCGTGAGAAATCGGCCGAGACGGTCGCGCGGGACGCCAAAAACCTCATCGAATCCACCGGCTATGACGAGATCGGCCTATCCTCCCTTTCGACGAGCGACTACTGCGGCTTAGAGCCGCTGCTTGATTCGCTGTTGGCCTGGACCGAAGAAAAGCGGGTCAATCTCTCGCTGCCGAGCCTGCGCGTCGACAATTTTTCCGAGTCGCTGATGGAAAAAGTTACGCGGGTGCGCAAATCCGGCCTGACCTTCGCGCCTGAGGCGGGTACCCAGCGTCTGCGCGACGTTATCAACAAAAACATCACCGAACAAAATGTCATGAATACCTGCCGCACCGCGTTTTTGGGCGGTTATACGGCGGTTAAGCTCTATTTCATGATGGGCCTGCCCACCGAGACGCTCGAGGACATCAAGGGCATCGCCGACCGCGCCCAAAAGGTAGTCGATCTTTATTACAACATGCCTGAGCGCCCGAAGGGCAAGGCGGTCAGCGTCAGCATCAGCGTCGCCTGCTTTGTGCCCAAGCCCTATACGCCTTTCCAGTTCGAGCCGCAGGATTCGATGGAGGCGCTGCGCGAGAAGCAGCAATATCTGCTTTCCTGCGTGCGTTCGCGCAAGATCTCGGTCAGCTATCACGACTCGGCCACCAGCGTGGCGGAGGCGGCGCTGGCCAGAGGCGACCGCAGATTGTGTCAGGTCGTCGAGGGCGCGTTTTTGCGCGGCAGCCGCCTGGACGGCTGGGATCAGCACTTTAAGCCGCAGGCATGGCAGCAGGCGTTTGAAGAGGCCGGGCTTGACCCGGATTTTTATGCTCGCCGTCGCCGCGACTATGCTGAGGTGTTCCCGTGGGATCATCTGGATTACGGCGTAACCAAGGCGTTTTTCATCCGCGAGCATAAAAAGGCGATGCAGGCAGCCACGACGCCGAGCTGCTTTGCGGGGTGCAGCGGCTGTGGCGCGCAGCGCCTGACGGGAGGGGTCTGCCAATGTATATAAAGACTGTGCGCGTCTTTTTCAGTAAATCGGGGCGCGCGATCTACATTTCGCACCTTGACCTGATGCGCGCCATGACCCGCGCGTTTTCGCGCAGCGGGCTGCCGGTGTGGTATACGCAGGGCTTTCACCCGCATTTATACCTCACGTTCGCGCTGCCGCTTTCATTAGGAACGACCGGCCTGTGCGAATCGATGGATGTCCGTCTGCTCGAGGAGGTCGCGAACGACGAAATCGTCGCGCGCTTAAACGCCGCGTTGCCCGAGGGGCTGCACGCTGTCGCAGCGGGCGATCCGGTCATGGAGCCCAAGGAGATTATGTGGGCCGATTATCACGTGCATCTGCGGTGTGTCCCCGACGAGGGGGCGCAGGCGATGGCGCGCTTTGCGGCGCTTGAAGAAATCCCGATGCAAAAGCGCGGCAAAAAGGGCGTTAAAACGGTGGATATCAAGCCGATATTGCAGGTGCTCTCCGTTGAGTCGCAGTCCGACGGGCTGCTGCTGACGCTGCGCTGCCGCGCCGGTGTGGAGACGAACCTAAACCCGACGTTGGCGCTCGACGCGCTGGCCGAGCAGACCGGCTTTAGGGCCGACTGGGCGGCGATAGAGCGTGTCGCGATTCTGACCGAGGCGCTGGAAAATTTTAAATGAATCATAAACGGACGGTCTGCACCAGATATGCAGGCCGTCCGTTTTAGATAATTAAACTGTGTTGATCAAGAGCTTGATCAATAAATACATATATTCCTAATAATTGGTTATTATAATGAATATCTCGCTTTATCTATTGGAGATATTTTATGAAAATAAATAAGTGGCTTATACCGTTTGGCATGATAGGCGTCGTTTCTTTTTTACTGCTTGATATCCTTGGAAATATTCTTTGGACAGGGTATAACCCTGTAACGATGTATATCAGCGCGTTGGTTGCAGACGAAGCCCCGCATGTTCATCTCATGCGCTTTTTTATGAATACCTATACAATTTGCTTTTTAGTATTTTCATTGGCTATGGCGGCATTGTCCTTTCGTGTGTACCATATATTAGCGAAGCTAGGATATGCGGTTATGTTTGTCGCTGCATTGATATCTGTCATTGGGTATGGCGGCTATCCCATCAGTATGGTTATTATTTTCAGCAAAAATGATATTGTTCACGTACTCACGACTGTTTCAATAATCTGCGCAACGGCACTGTGCATCCTTTTGATAGCGACCGGATACCTGAGGCAAGAAAAATTAATTATTCTGGGTCGCATATGCCTTATAGAGGGGAGTTTATTTATTGCTTTTAACCTTTGGATTCTTTACGCACTATTAAATGGATTAAATATTTTAGGTTTGATTGAACGGTGTATTTTCTACACCTTTCATTCTTTAACATTTATACTATCTTGGGTTTATACCTTTAGAAAAAAAGGGCTTATTGGCCATTGCGATTGAAAAATTTGCCCCTTCGGATTCCAACTCGGTCATGATGTTGTATGCAGCGTCAAGACCGAGTTTTTCTATGCAGACAAATGACAATTTGTGAAGCGTCTCTACTGTGGATTTTTTAAAATCCGCCTTTTTTACGCGGCTTATTCAGTCCGATAAAGCTTAATTTTCCCATTTGAGTTCAAAAAGCGGATCAGCAGCGCCGCGACGGGTGCGGCCAGCATGCCGGGCAGCCCCAATGTGCACAGCCCGAAGAACATGGCCGTCAGCGTGATGACCGGGTGCAGGCCGAGCGTCTCGCCTACGACATGCGGCTCGATAATATTGCGCATCA
>DALYYK010000082.1:5980-8683 GCA_031983305.1 Candidatus Fimivivens sp.
GCCCCAGGGAATCAAAATAGCGCCCGAGCCCAGCAGAGGCATGATATCCAGCAAAGCGATGACGGCAGCAATCTTCCAGAACCGCTCGATTCGCAGCGCCCAAAGCCCGACCGACAGCTCGCAAAAGGTGATAAACATAATGATCGCGTACGCGCGCGCCAGCCGCAGCAGGCAAGAAACGAGAAAATTCTTGACATCCAGCATCATCGGGCGAAATCGGTGGGGCAGCTGTTGCAATAAGAACAGCGTGACGCGGTCATAATCCATCGCGATCGCAAACGAGGAGATAATCATAAACACAAAGCCGACCAGAAACAGCGGCAGCCCTTTTAAAAAGTTTGTGAGCAGCGTGATCAGCGAACTGGAGATGCCGGTCACCAGATCCTCGGTTGTGCGGGAGATCAGCGCAAACAGCTCCTCGACTGATATGACCGAGGCGGGGGCCAGCTGCTGGATACGCCACAACAGCCTGTCGCCCGCCTGCTGCGCCTGCGGCAGCAGAATGTCGGCATAATATAGCGGGAAATCGGTGGTCAAATCGACGAGCTTTCCGATAATGAGTGCGAACAGCAGACAAAACAGCAGGATAACGGCAGCGTAAAACAGTACGCCGACTGTCGCGGAGGCGATCTTCGACCGGGCGTGAAAGCGGTTGGCCAGATGCCGGAACAGATAGGCCAGCGTCAGGCTGAAGATAAAAGGCCAGAACCACGGCAACACAAAGCACAGCGTCAAATAGCATAGCGCTGCCACGACCGCGCAATAGAGGACGCGGATGATAAAGGCAAGCTTTTTTTGTTGTTCCATATGCGTCACCACCTTGATTGATCATATAGTCGATTTTCAAGTTAATCAACTGTATCAAAAGCATTGTCCCGTATTATATTAGCCAATCGGAGGACAGGAATATCAATAAATGCATAAAAAAGTTCAGGGGATATTGTCGCTTTTAAATATAATATCAATTTACCGTTTAATAAATACCGCCAAAAACGATATAAAATCGAGATAAATTAAGCTAATTGAATTATATAGGTGATAATCTTAAAAAACGACTGATAATATGCTTAAAAGCGTAAAAATTACAAGAAACAATAATTGCAATTCATCATAGGCAATGCTATAGTGTTTCTAATCTAAATACAAACGTTTTTGGTGGACGGAATGAAGCGCGCCGCGTGTGAACCGCCGTGACACCCTTCGCCTGCGGGCGTTTGTGCCCGGCGCAGCGCCGGATGATGATAGCATACTTGCATATTGAAAGGAGTAGTCAAAGTCATGTGGACACCCCCAAAATATTTGGTTGTTGAAACGGATATGCTCCCCGAAGTTTTTTCAAAGGTAGTATATGCAAAGCAGCTGCTCGAAAACGGCGAAACCAATAATATTTCTCATGCCGCCAAAATGGCCGGCATTTCGCGCAGCGCAATCTATAAATACCGCGACGCGGTGTTCCCTTACGTCAGAGAAATGTCCGGCAAGGTTGTCAGCATCTATGTGCTGCTGCGCGACAAGCCCGGCATGCTTTCAAATCTGATCGCCGAGCTTTACCGCAACGGCGTCAACATTCTGACCATCAATCAGAATATTCCGGTCGATGGCCTTGCCGCGGTGTCGATTTCCGTCTCGCTCGACGCCACCAGCACCAGCGACATGGAGCTGGTCACCGCCATCAAAAAGCTCGAGGGCGTTGTTGAGGCGCGCAAGCTCACCGGCCATTGATCTGTGCATACGTCCGGTACCTGTACCGGTTTTTAATACCCAACTTTAGGAGGAACAGCGCATATGAAAATCGCAATCATCGGCTACGGTGTAGTCGGTTCCGGCGTGGCGGAGGTTTTTTATAAAAACCGGGCCCGCATCAATGCCAAGGCCGGAAGGGAACTCGACATTAAATATATTGTCGACATTAAAAGCCTTGAGGGAACGCCGTATGCTGAAAAAGGCATCACGGATTTTGATAAGGTCTTAAACGATCCTGAGGTGGGCATTGTCGTTGAAACGATCGGCGGTCTCAAACCCGCCTATGATTTTTCCAAGCGCAGCCTGCTGGCGGGCAAGCATGTCATCACCTCAAATAAGGAGTTGGTTGCCACCTATGGCGCCGAGCTCTTGGCCATCGCCAAAGAGAAGAATGTCAACTATCTGTTTGAGGCGAGCGTCGGCGGCGGCATTCCGGTGCTGCATCCTCTTTATCAGTGCCTTGGCAGCGACGACATCACCGAGATCGCTGGCATCTTAAACGGCACGACCAACTTTATTATGACCGAGATGATCGAAAACGGTATGTCCTTTGAGGATGCGCTGAAGCTGGCGCAGCAAAACGGCTACGCCGAGCAGAACCCCGCCGCCGACGTCGAGGGCAAGGACGCCTGCCGCAAGATCTGTATTTTGGCATCGTTGGTCTATGGCAAGCATATTTATCCCGACGAGGTGCATACCGAGGGCATCACGACTATTACCGCCAACGATGTCAGCGCCGCTTCAAAGGCGGGCTATGCAATCAAGCTGATCGGACGCGCCAAACAGACCGAGCAGGGCCTTATGGCAATGGTTTCTCCGGCGCTCGTCTCTAAAAAGAGTCAGCTGGGTAACGTACACGGCGTTTTTAACGCCATTCAGGTGCGCGGCTCCGACTTGGGCGACGTGCTGTTCTATGGGCCGGGCGCGGGCAAGGCCCCCACGGCGTCGGCCGTTATCTCC
>DALYYK010000083.1:0-8627 GCA_031983305.1 Candidatus Fimivivens sp.
AAAAGTAAAGCAACCAACCATATTCATACGGCGTTCTCGCGTCCAACGACAGCATCATTGAGGCGGCGCCGCCCTTATGGTGCGCCATGGCGACCGCCCGCCGCGCTTTTTCGCGGATTTCGGTCAGCGTCATACCGGCTAGATAGTTTAAGTCGTCGAGATCGCTCTCCTCGCGCTGCAATGTGATCGACGCGCTGTCCTCTTTAAACGACAGCACCGTTTCAAACAACGTCCGGCTGCCGTCCTGCACAAACTGCCCCAGCGAATGCAGGTCGGTCGTATAGGTGGCCGAGGCCGGGAACAGCCCCTTGTGATCCTTGCCCTCGCTCTCGCCGAAAAGCTGCTTGAGCCACTCGGCCGTCATGGTCAGGCAGGAATCCCACCCGCAGAACAGCTCAATTGCACAGCCCTTGCGATATAAGATATTGCGGGCCGCCACATATTGCAGACAGGGGTTCTGCCAGAAATCGGCGACATCGCAGGCTTTTTTGGCGTCAGAGGCGCCCCTGAGCAGCTGGCTGATCGAAATGCCCGCCGCCGCCGCGGGCAACAACCCGACGGGGGTCAGTACCGAATAGCGTCCGCCGATATCGTCGGGAATGACGAAGGTTTCGTACCCCTCTTGGTCGGCCATGGTGCGCAAAGCGCCGTGCGCCTTATCGGTGACGGCGACAATGCGGCAGGCCGCCTGCTCGCCGTAGCGTTTGAGCATCTCCTGCTTAATAAGGCGAAAAGCCACCGCAGGCTCGGTTGTGGTACCGGATTTTGAAATAACAATCACCGACAGCCGCTTACCTTTACAGATTTTAAGCACCTCGGCGATGTGCGAGGCCGAAAGATCGTTACCCACAAACCAGACCTTGGGCGATTCGTTGGGTAGGCTGTTGTACAGTGGGGAAACCAGATATTCAATAGCGGCGCGGGCTCCGAGATAAGAGCCGCCGATGCCCACCACAAGGATATGGTCGCTCGTCTCGCGCAGGCGCTCGGCGCAGCGGGTCAACCGCAGGAGGTCGTCGTCGGTATTGATGGCCTTTGGCTCGAGCCAACCGAGAAAATCGCTGCCCGCCCCACTTTTTTGCCGCAGCGTCTGCTGCGCCGCCAGAACCTCCGGCGCTAGTGCCTCAAAATCTTCGCGGGTCACAAAGGGCGCGAGAAATTCAAAATTAAGTTCAACCGGCATTGCTGTCACCTCTTGCTTGTTTTTAACGGCCAGATTGTTTGAACCAACCTTGTGTCTTGCTCCATTAATTTAAGTTTATTTTACACGAAATCCCGCCCGTTTTCAACCGCAAATCTATTAAATTTATGAAAATATATCAAAAAACGGGCCAGTTTCTTCATCCTCTTACCGCATGCGGATCAACTCAGCCCAAATAAGCCCCAGAGCCGCTCGCAGATTCATTTTTTCAATCGCTTCAACTGTAACAACATCATACTCGCAGATAATAACCCCGTCAAGCATCACGCGTACTGTGCCCGCGTGGGCGCCCGCCTTCACGGGGGCCTCGAGCGCTTCGACCATGTTCTGCTGCTGGGTTAGCGCGGTGCCGCGCCCCTTTTCGGGCAGCATCTGCTTGGGCGCACAGCTTTTAAGCTCTGCCTGCTGACGCACGCCGCCCGTGACCTTGACGGGTGTCAGTGCGGGTTCGGGCGCGGGCACCGGCTTGGCTTCGTAGTTGGCAAAGCCGTATTCGAGCAGCCCGCGCGCCGCGCCAAAGCGCTGGTCGCTCGTATCGGAGCCCAAGACCACCGCGATCAGCGACAGCCCATCGCGGGTGGCCGAGGCGGACAGGCAGGAGCCCGCGCCGTCGGTCGTGCCGGTTTTAAGCCCGGTCGCACCCTTGAAAAACCGCACCAGCTTGTTGGTGTTGACCAGCTGTGTCTCGCCGTTGCGCAGACTGTCCATCCAGATGGTCGTATATTCGGTGATCTTGGGGTGTTTCAACAGCTCGGCGGACATGATTGAAATATCCCGCGCCGTCGTCAGGTGCCCGTCAGCGTCGAGCCCCGTCGCGTTTTTAAAGGTGGTGTTGGTCATGCCCAACTCTTTGGCGCGGGTGTTCATCAGGTTGACAAACCCCTCCTCGCTGCCTGAGATCTGTTCACCCAGCGCCACCGACGCGTCGTTTGCGCTGGCGATGGCCGTCGCCTTGAGCAGCTCATGCACCGTCATCTGCTCACCCGGCTCAAACCAGATCTGGGTGCCGCCCATCGAGCTCGCGTGCGGCGAGCAGGTTACGGTGTCCTCAAGGGTTATCTTGCCCGAATCAATCGCCTCCATAACCAGCAGCATGGTCATGATTTTGGTGATCGACGCCGGGGGCATAAGGGTGTCCGCATCCTTTTCAAACAAAATCCTGCCGCTCTCGGGCTCGATTAAAATGGCCGAGCGGCAGGGGATACCGCTGTTGACCAGCGCCGCTGCGGGCAGGCTGTCTTCCTCCTGCGCGCCCAATGCGCCGACCGGCAGCGCAAACAGCAGCAGAGCGGCACTAAGCAAAACCGCCACCGCTTTTCTTTGTCTTTTTATTGATAATTTCACCTTAAAAAGCACCTCGCATCTCTCGCCAAACGGCTTATTTATGCACCTTTCGCTGTTTGGATTATATGCGCCCAAGCAAGGCAAATATGCGGTGCCAAGCCGCGAAGGCCGGACAATTGCCGCGCCGCGTGAACCTGTGCGTCCCCCAGTATTTTTCGCCGTCTGTTTTTATCGGCAAACACCGTATAACGCCTTGCCTTTTGTGGTCATGTTGTATATAATAGTTATTAATTATTTGTAAGTTATGCGGTTTGGAGGGCTGAGATGCGCGCTAGATTTATATCGCTGGGCTGCAAAGTCAACCAGTATGAAACGCAGGCGCTCGAGGGGTTGTTTGCGCAGCACGGTTTTTTTACCGAGACGGGCGACCGCGCCGATCTCGTGGTTATCAATTCCTGCACCGTGACGTCGTTAGCCGACCGTAAAACCCGTCAGATGGTGCGAAAGCTGCGCCGCGAGCTGCCCGACGCCGTGCTTGTGCTGACCGGCTGCATGCCGCAGACCTCGCCCGAAGAGGCCGCCGCGCTGCTTGAGGCCGACATCATCACCGGCACTAAGGACAGGGGCCAGCTCGTCACGCTAGTGCTCGACTATTTTGAAAACCGCCGCCGCAGGGTGGATATCGGCGTCTTTTCGCCGGACGAGCCGTTCGAGCCGTTAAACGCCGAAAGATTTGACGACAGCTTTCAGCGCGCCTACCTTAAAATACAGGATGGATGCGACCGCTTTTGCTCCTACTGCATTATCCCCTACGCGCGGGGCGGCGTGCGCTCCCGCCCGCCCGAGCAGATCGCGGCCGAAACGCAGCGGCTTGTCGACGCGGGCTACCGCGAGATTGTGCTCACCGGCATCAACCTTTCGCGCTATGGCGCGGACTGCGCGCTGTCGCTGCCCAACGCCGTCAGGGCTGCCGCCTCGGCGCTGGGCGACTACCGGCTACGGCTGGGGTCGGTCGAACCCGATCTGTTGGACGACGCCGACTGGCAGGCGCTCTCAGAAATTTCCGCGCTCTGCCCGCATTTTCACATCCCGCTGCAATCGGGCTGCGATGCCACGCTGCGGCGCATGAGCCGGCGCTATTCCACCACCGATTTTATGGCGACGGTCGATCGAATCCGGCGGTTGTTCTCTAATCCGTCCATCACGACCGATATCATCGTCGGCTTTCCAGGCGAAACGGAGGATGAGTTTGTTGAAACCTACCGCACCGCCGAGCGCATCGGTCTTTTGCGGGCGCACATTTTTGAATATTCGCCCCGCGTGGGTACGCCCGCTGCGGCAATGGCCGAGCAAGTTGCCCCGCCCGTCAAAAAGCAGCGCGCCCGGCAGCTGGCCGAGCTGTGCTTATCAAGCGGCGCGCAGTTTGCCCGCGCGCAGGTCGGTCAAAACGCGCGCGTGCTGCTCGAGGCTGCCGGCGGCGGCTACACCGACAACTATCTTTATGTCAATATCCCTGACCGGGCGGGGGTTTCGGCCGGAAATTTCGTGAACGTCCTGCTCACCGCGTCGGAGGGTGCTACCTGCACCGGCGTTTTGGCAAGCTGTGATTAAAGAAGCTGTGATTTAAGACGCTGTTATGAGAGGATAGGAGTGGACATTATGGCAGTATTTCGCGTATTCATCGAGAAAAAGCAGCCCTATGCCATCGAAGCGCAGGGGGTGCTGAGCGATCTGCACGCCGCACTGGGGCTGGAAAGTCTCAAGGCGGTCCGCATTTTAAACCGCTATGACGCCGAGCATATTACCGCGGAGGATTTTGCCGCCGCCAGAATGACCGTCTTTGGCGAGCCGCAGGTCGATATCGCCCACGACGCGCTCCCCGCTGTGGCGGGCCGCGTGTTCGCCGTCGAATATCTGCCGGGCCAGTACGACCAGCGCGCCGATTCCGCCGCGCAGTGCATTCAGCTCCAAACTCAGAAGGAACGCCCGCTCATCCGCTGCGCCCGCGTCTACATTTTAGAGGGCAACCTCTCGGACGAGGCGTTCGCCGCGATCAAGCAGTATCTGATCAACCCGGTCGAGAGCCGTGAGGCGTCGCTGGCGCTGCCCGCCACGCTTGAGACTGCGTATCCGGTCCCGCCCGATGTCATCACGCTCAACGACTTCTGCCGCGCCTCGAACGAAGAGCTCGCGCAGATGGTGGCCCAATATGGACTCGCGATGGAGCTTGACGATCTGCAATGCTGCCGCGATTATTTTTTAAGCGAGCGGCGCGATCCGACCTTTACCGAATTAAAGCTCATCGATACCTACTGGTCCGACCACTGCCGTCACACCACCTTTTCCACCCAGTTTGACCACGTCGCGTTTGAATCGGACACGGTCAAGGACAGCTTTAAGCGCTACCTAGACCTGCGGGTCAGCCTGGGGCGCGCCGACCGTGCGATCACGCTGATGGATCTGGCGACCATTGGCGCAAAGGCCTTGAAAAAGCGCGGCCTGCTTGAAGCCCTTGACGAGTCGGAGGAGATCAACGCCTGCTCGGTCAAGATCAAAGTGGATGTCGACGGCCACGACGAGGACTGGCTGCTGATGTTTAAAAACGAGACGCACAACCACCCGACCGAGATTGAGCCGTTCGGCGGCGCCGCCACCTGTCTGGGCGGCGCGATCCGCGACCCGCTCTCGGGCCGCAGCTACGTCTATCAGGCCATGCGCGTCACCGGTGCTGCCAACCCCCTGACGCCGATCTCCGAGACGATGCCCGGCAAGCTGCCGCAGCGCAAAATTGTCACGCAGGCGGCGGCGGGTTATTCCTCTTACGGCAACCAGATCGGCCTTGCGACCGGCTTGGTAAACGAGATCTACCATCCCGGCTATGTCGCAAAGCGCATGGAGGTCGGCGCGGTCATCGCTGCGGCCCCGGCCGAAAATGTCGTGCGTCTGCGCCCTGAGCCGGGTGATATCATCCTGCTGCTCGGCGGCAAAACCGGGCGGGACGGCTGCGGCGGCGCGACCGGCTCCTCCAAGGCACACTCGTCCGAGAGTCTGCTTTCCTGCGGGGCCGAGGTGCAAAAGGGCAATGCCCCCGAGGAGCGCAAGCTCCAGCGCCTGTTCAGAAACCCCGAGGCGGCCAAGATGATCAAGCGCTGCAACGACTTTGGCGCGGGCGGCGTATCGGTCGCGATCGGCGAGCTGGCCGATAGCCTCGATATCAACCTCGACGCGGTACCTAAAAAATATGAGGGCTTAGACGGCACCGAGCTGGCGATCAGCGAATCGCAGGAGCGCATGGCCGTCGTGCTCGCCCCCGAAAATATTGAACGCTTTTTAGAGATCGCCAAAACCGAGAATTTAAGCGGCGTGCCGGTCGCCAAGGTAACCAACACCGGACGCATGACCATGATGTGGCGCGGCAAGAAAATCGTCAACCTCTCCCGCGCGTTTTTAAACACGAACGGCGCTCAGAAGCACGTCTGTGCCCGCGTGGGTGCGCCCGCCGCCGAGGTGGCCACGGCTGAGTATCTGCCCTTTTCAATGCGGCTGCGCCGTATGGCTTCCGACCTGAACATCTGCTCGCAGAAGGGGCTGGTTGAGCGGTTTGACGCCTCGATCGGCGCAAATACCGTGCTGTTCCCGTTTGGCGGAAAATATCAGGAGACGCCGATTCAGGCGATGGCCGCCAAAATTCCGGTGCTGCACGGCGAGACCGACACCGCCTCGCTGATGGCCTACGCCTTTGATCCCTATATTTCGATGCGCAACCCCTATGCGGGCGCGGTGACCGCCGTATGCGAATCGATCGCCAAGGTCGTCGCGGCGGGCGGCTCAAGAAAGTGCTGCTGGCTGTCGTTCCAGGAATATTTCGAGCGGCTGCGCAAGGACGACATCCGCTGGGGCAAGCCGCTGGCGGCACTTTTGGGCGCGCTCGACGCCCAGATGGCGCTCGAATGCGGCGCGATCGGCGGTAAGGACTCGATGTCCGGCAGCTTTGAGCATATCGACGTGCCGCCGACGCTCATTTCATTCGCGGTGTCCACCGCCAAGGCTTCGCGCGTTATTTCCCCGGAATTTAAAAAGTCGGGTTCTAAGATCGGCCTGATGCTGCCCGCCGTGGATCATCACGGCATTCCCGATTTAAACAGCGTACGCCAGATGCTTGACGCGCTTGAGGCGCTGATTGCGGCAGGTAAGGTGCGCGCGGCATGGGTGTGCGGCATTGGCGGCATTGCCGAGGGGCTGTTTAAAATGGCGCTGGGCAACCGGCTGGGCGTCAAGCTTTGCGACGGCTTCGCCGACGACTTCTGGTTTAAACGCCAACCTGCGGCGATGATCATCGAGTGCGATGAGCTGCCCGCGGGCGCGGTCAAAATTGGCGAGACGACGGCAGCCTTCTCGCTGTGCGCCGGTCACGATACCATCGATCTGGATGAGATCTTCCGCGATTATGCCGCAAAGCTCGAGCCGGTATATCCCTACCGCCTGCCCACGCCGAGGATCGCGGTGCCAACCTATGCCGACCAGCCTGCCGCTGCCCGCCGCGCGCCCGCCATCAAGGTCGCCAAGCCGCGTGTGCTGCTGCCGGTCTTCGCGGGCACCAACTGCGAATACGACACTGCCCGCGCCTTTGAGCGCGCGGGGGCGGTCACCGAGACCTTTATCGTGCAGAACCTCTCGGCGGCGGACATCGAATATTCCGCACGGGAGTTTGAGCGCCTGATACGCGAATGCAACATTCTGGCCGTGCCGGGCGGCTTCTCGGGCGGCGACGAGCCGGACGGCTCGGGCAAGTTTATCACGGCATTTTTCAGAAACGCGCGCATCGGCGAGGCGGTTGCCGACCTTTTAGACAACCGCGATGGCCTCATGATCGGTATCTGCAACGGCTTTCAGGCGCTGGTCAAGCTGGGTCTTGTGCCGTTTGGCAAGATCATCGCGCCGGACGAGCACGCGCCGACGCTGACCTTTAACCGCATTGGCCGCCATCAGTCCAAGCTGGTGACCACCCGCGTTTGCTCCAACCGCTCGCCGTGGATGATGTACAACACGGTCGGCGACCTGCATACTGTTCCGATCTCACACGGTGAGGGGCGCTTTGTCGCTTCCCCTGAGCTGATTGCGCAGTTGGCCGCCAACGGGCAGATCACGACCCAGTATGTCGATCTCTCGGGCACGCCGACGCTCGATACCGAGTTTAACCCCAACTTTTCCGACGGCGCCATCGAGGGCATCACCTCCCCCGACGGCCGGATTTTTGCCAAGATGGGGCATTCCGAGCGCATCGGCGACAATATTCACAAGAACGTGCCCGGTGCCAAGGATCAGAAGCTGTTTTTAGGCGCGGTGCATTATTTTACGAAATAAGCCCTTCATACTTACAGCCGCAGAGAACGCTATCCTGCGGCTGTTTTATGTAAAATTCCGCATAGATGTGATGTTTCGATGCTTGGTATGGTATAATTGAAACATCTCAAAAGACATGGGGGTCCGGCTATGTGGATATGTACCTGCGGACATCAAAACGCCGATATTGGCAATTATTGCGTTGCTTGCGGCATATCTAAAAACGCGGCGACAGCGGCGCAGCTTTCGGATGACGTGGCTTGGTTCTATTATTTGGGTAATCAACGCATGGGGCCTGTTTCCTCGCGTGAAATAGCAGGGTTGCTGCACGCGGGCACACTGGGTCGAAATACCCTGATATGGAAGGCGGGCATGTCCGACTGGGCCCCACTGCATCGGACAGCGCTGAGCACTTTGGCCCCGCACCTGATGCCCGCAGCGCCGCTTCAAGCGGTCAGCGATGTCTACGCGTGGCTGCTGGCTATCTTCCCGATGGTTGTGGGAACGGTTTTAACCATGCTGGATGTGAAATATATCGGCATAGCGCTGGGCGTCTGGTCACTGACCCTTCTTTTTTGGACGTTGGATATCCGAGAAATTAAAAAGACAACAGACCGCTTTGACGCTTGGGTTTGGACTATTTTTCTATTCATTGGGGTTTATCTGTTTATACGAGCAAGCAAAGCAGGGCAGCGATATGGTTACGCGATTATCTGGTGCGTTTTTTACGTCTGCTTTATCGCCGCTTATGTCATATCGAGATAGCGCACTTGTATCGGTTCCTTTTATGGCTACGCGC
>DALYYK010000084.1:0-8618 GCA_031983305.1 Candidatus Fimivivens sp.
AGTCGGCCAGCTTGCGCGTACACAAAACGACAGGAATTTGGCGCGCACAGATCTCCTCGTACCGGGCAATCGAATTTTCGCACGGAATGATGATGAGCCCCTCTACCTGCTGGTTGAGACAGAACTGAATCGCATTCTGCTCTGTCTGCAAATCGTCGTTGCTGCAATAAACAATCGTTCCATAACCGTTTTTAGAGCAGACATCGTTGATGCCGGTGACTGTTTGCGCGCCGACCTGATAACGCAGCGTATTGACGACAACGCCAATCATTCCGCTTTTTCTGGATTTTAAGGTGCGGGCGACACTGTTAGGGACATAATTGTATTGCTTAATAATTTGCTCAATTTCCGAACGGGTTTCTGCGGACATATAACCATAGTTCCCGTTTAGGTAGCGGGAAACTGTGGTCTTGGACACCTTGGCGGCTTTAGCGATGTCCGAAATTGTAACCCGTTCTGCCATGTTGACACTCCTTACAGTGAGAAAATTCGATATATATACCGATTTCGTTCACCGGTTTCTATATATAACTTAGCAAACCCAATCCATAAAGTCAATAAGGTTTTATCACAAAATCCCAATTGATTTTTCAGTAAAATGGATAGTGTAGGCCGGCACGGACAGGTAGTGTCAAGAGTTATGCGCAAATTGGTTTGCAGTCCCTGAGAGAAAGAAGTTAGCCCGCAAAGAAGGCGTCCTCCTGGATGGCCTCCAGATGCTTCATATTCATGTATTTCTTGTTGCCCCACTGGGTGCCAGCAACGTGCCGCAGCCGTGCGCAGACCAGCATGAGAGCCGAGTTCCCGTCAGGAAAACAGCCCACCACACGGGTGCGCCTACGGATCTCCCGGTTCAGCCGCTCAATGACATTGTTTGTGCGGATTCTGGTCCAATGCTCCGAGGGAAAGTCTGCATAAGTCAGCGTTTCTTCCACGCTATCCTCAACCTTCTTTGCGGCTTCCTTCAACTTCATGTCTTTCAGTTCCTCAACGACGGCTTTGGCCTTCTCACGGGCCGCTTTCTTGCTCTCTTGAGCGTGGATCGCCTTGAGCATTTTGGCTACCAGCTTTACCTTGGATTTAGGCACAACAGAGAACACATTGCGGTAGAAGTGCACTACGCAGCGCTGGTATTTGGCGTCCGGGAACACCTCGCCAACAGCCTCCAGCATGCCCATACACTTGTCGCCGACGATAAGTTTGACGCCGTCCAGACCGCGGCCTCTGAGCCATTGAAAGAAGCTGACCCAGCTGGCTTTGTCTTCTTTCATACCCTCGGCGGCGCCCAAAACCTCACGATACCCATCCTCATTAACGGCGATTGCCACCAGAATAGCCACATTTTCGTACGCTCCGCCCCAATTGCGGCGCAAGTATATCCCGTCCACATAGACATAAGGATATCGGCCACCCCGCAAGGGGCGGTTCCGCCAGTCCTCAATGTGGACGTAGGCTTTCTTATTCAACTCACTGATGGTGGAGGGAGAAACCTTGCTGCCCCAAAGGGCTTCCGTGATGTCCTCCACCCGGCGCACGGAAACGCCGGCGAGATACATCTCGATGAGCGCTTCCTCTACACTGCTCTCTCTGCGGCGATACCGCTCAATGATGGCCGTCTCGAAGGAGATGCCTTTGAGGCGGGGTACATTGAGGGTGACGTCTCCGGAGGTAGTGGTGAGATTTCGACTGTAGTGGCCGCTGCGGTAGCCTTGACGCTCCTCGCTGCGCTCGTATTTGGCTGCCTGTGTCAGCTTCTCCGCCTCAGCTTCTAACAGGCCGTTGAGGGTTTCTTCCACGCTCCCACGCACCAATTCCTTGATTTGCCCCTTGATTACTTCCTCGTTTAACTGTACAATTTTCTCAGACATGGTTTGCTGTCTCCTTTCAGAATGGTGTGTCGCAACTTCATTCTATCAGAGATCTGCAAACCGTGTCTCTTTTTATCCCTTTTTCTATTTGCGCAACTTATTGTACCTTATCCACGGACATACAGTACTTCTGTCTAGTCAACCAGACAAAGAGGGTAAAGAAAAACGCCTAAATCCAAAGATTTAAGCGTTTTTTGGCGGAGAGAGAGGGATTCGAACCCTCGGTCGGGTATTAACCGACACACGATTTCCAGTCGTGCGCCTTAGACCAGCTCAGCCATCTCTCCATGACCATTTTGCAGGCACTTGCATATTATAGTGGTTAAATCGAAATTTGTCAATACAATTTTTGATATTATTGCACATCCGATTAAAATATCATAATCCCCTCTTTTACAACAATAACGACGAAAAAGAATCACGCTCGGAAATCACGGTCTGATATAACGCGTCCAACGCACCATATTCCTTGGCTCTGATGGCGCTCACAATTTCGCTGACGGCACGATAGAGCGGCAATAATCCAAGATTACCCGCCACCCCCTTCAACGCGTGTGCACACTCAAATGCATGGGAATAATCCTGAATTAAGATCGCTTTTCCAAGCGCCTCAAAATTTTCATCCAGCATAAATTCTTCAAAGCAATTGGCATAAAATTCCTCGTCCCGCAGAAAGCGCTCCATAATACCGTCTATATCGGCACCTTTTTCTTTAAGAGCGTCCATCAGGTTCATACAATCCAACGCCGACACCCTTTCGTACTATAAATCCATGGCAACCGTGCTATTTTGTCTTTTTGGTCATCAGCTGTGCCGGAGAAATCATCGGAATATGATGCTCCTCAAAAAGCGCGCAGGCAGCACCCGGCAGATTGGTTCGGATAACGACAACCCCGTCCCCCTCAAGCTGGCGCATGAAGGAATAAAGATATTCCACACAGATATTATTGGCGCGCAGCAGCTCCAGAAGCTCGGCCAATGCGCCGGGATGGTCAAAAAGCGGAATCGCAAGCACATCGGTGACGGTAACGGCGTAGCGCGCCTTGCGCAGCAGCTCTAAAGCGGCGTCGGCGTTGCTGACTACCGCGCGCAGCATTCCCGTCTCGCCGGTATCGACAAGCGTAGATGCAATCAGGTCGATATTGTGTGCCGCCATCAGCGTCGCCCAGTCGGCCAGCGCACCTTTTTTGTTCTCGATGATTACGCTCAATTGCTTTATAAACATGGCTCTTCCTCCCTGTCGATTTAGTTGTTTTCCGGCGGCACAAAGGTGTAGCTGTGCGCCTGCTCCTCACCCCGCAGCACCCGCAGCGCTCCATGGGCCAGCGCTTCCATTTCGTTTTCTCCGGCTAGAATTTTTACAGGGGCAATCCATTTAACCCGTTCGGTAATCTGCGCCGTGAACAACCGCGAATACGCGATACCGCCAGTTAAAATAATGGCGTCCACCCGTCCGTTCACAACGGTGCTCAGCCTCGCAATATCCTTCGAGACGTTGAGCGCCATCGCGTCATACACGAGCTTGGCATATTGATCCCCTTCGAGAATGCGATGCTCCACCTCGCGCAGATCGGTTGTGACAAGATGATCCATCATGCCACCCAGCCGCTGTACTCGGCGCATCATCTCCGCATAGGTAACGCCGCTGTGCATGCATTCGCCAATCATCTTTTGCACAGGCAAACCGCCCGCGCGCTCGGGCGAAAAAGCCCCTTCGTCGTCCGAAATCATGTCAATGATGCGTCCCTGACTGTGTAGCGACGCTGTAATGCCCCCGCCCAGATGGGTTACCACCAGATTGAGCTGATGATAATCCAATCCGTTTTCGCGGGAATAGCGCAACGCGGCGGCCCGCATGTTCAGGTTGTGCCCTTTTCCAAAACGTTTAATGCTTTTGCGCCCCGTGATACGTACGACATCGATCATCTCGTCGACGGTAACAGGATCGTAGATATACGCGGGAATTCCCAACTGCTCCGCCACGCGGAAGGCCAGCGGCGCGCCAAGGTTTGCCGCGTGCTCGAGCACCGGCGCTTCCTCAAGCTGTAGCAGCATGTCGCGGTTAACCCTGTAAGCACCGGATTGTACCGGCGGCAGCAAACCGCCCCGTCCCACGACGGCGGACAGATCAGCCATCGGAATATCGTGGCTCGTGATGGTATCGACAATTTTTTCATAGCGCATCAGCAGTTGGTCAAACAGGCGATGGTAATTTAAAAGATCCTCAGTGGAATGCAAAATGCTGCGCGACCACACCTCGCGCTCATCTTCATAGACGGCGATCTTAGTCGAGGTAGAACCCGGGTTGATGGCCAGAATTTTGTAACGCATGCTAAGTATTCCTCCTTTGGCACCTATTCGGGCGACGCAATGGCGGCAAGCGCCATTGAATACAGCTTTTCGGTGGATGAAGAGCCGCGCGAATTGAGCACCACCGGCGCCTTGGCTCCGACAACCAGCCCCGCCATATCGGCGCCCGCCGTCAAAATCCAGCTTTTGGCCAAAATGTTGCCGCAGGCCATCGTCGGCGCGACCAGAATATCAAAATCACCGCAGTGCGGACAGTCGTAGTGCTTAATCTGCGCAATCTCACGGCTCATGACCAGATCGTACGAAATAGGGCCAACCACGGCGCAGTTTGGAATTGCCCCTGCGCGGTTCATCTCAACCAGCGCCTGAGCGTCAGTGGTTTCGACCATCTTCGGGTCGACTGTCTCAACGGCGCACAGCACCGCGACGCTGGGGCTTTTGTAGCCGATCGCACAGAGCAGTGACACGGCATTGTTGATGATATCGCGCTTTTCGGCCAGCGTCGGATTAATCAGCATGCCGCCATCGGTAATGATCATCAGCTTTTTAGCGCCCGGAATTTCAAAAAAGCCGACATGGGACATTGTTCTTCCGGTGTTGAGTTGGTTTTCTTTTTGGACGAGCGGCTTCAGCACGTCGCGGGTCTCAACCATCCCCTTCATGATGAAATCGGCGCTGCCTGCTTTAATCTGTGCCACCGCCGCTTCGCCGCATTGGGCTGGAGACTGCGCATCGATAATTAAAAAGTCTCGAATGTCCGCCCCGTGCGCGGTGAGCAGCGTATGGATCTGAGCCTTATTGCCAATCAGCACCGGCTCGGCAATACCGAGGTTTTGGGCTGACAGAACCGCCTCGATCACATGCGCATCTGCAGCGCCCGCAACGGCCACCCGCCGGGTGCGTCCGACGGTTTTTGCCCTTTTTAGCACCGCATCAAAATTTTTTAAAACCATCTCTGACACCCCGCTGATTACTTACTATTTAATCAAAATCATGTTCTTAAACCGTCAGTATCCTGCACAAACACCTTAAACCCAAAGCACGAAATTCTTGGGCGCACCAATGCATAGCCAAAACGCGTGGCGGGCAGCTCAAGAGAAGCCGCATTCTTTACATGACGCTATTTGATGAGCAGTCCCGATTGCGCAAACGAGACATAATCGTCCCGCGCCACAACGATATGATCTACCACATCGACCGAAAGAATTTTAAGCGCCTCGGCAATGCGGCCGGTTACCCGGATATCATCGTTGGAGGGCAGCGCGAAGCCCTGCGTATGGTTGTGCGCCAGCGCCACCGACGAGGCCGAGCAGCGTACCACCGTTTCTATAATCAGCCGCATATCGACCGATACCTTGCCAAGAGAGCCCTCGGTAAGCAGCGTACAGTTTAAGAGCTTTCGTTTTTTATCCAGACAGATCAGATAGAGTTGCTCGTTGTTGATTCCGACAAAATAGGGATGGATGAATTCGCCCAGCTTCTGCGGCGAATCCAACACCACACCGGCGTCGTTCTTGTCGATCAGATAGCGGCGGGCGACCGCGGGAATCATCGAAAGCAGCGTCGCGCTGGCAGCACCGATGCCCTCGACCTTCATCAGCTCGCTGCTCGGCGCTTCAAGCACGGCTGAAAGCGACCCGAAAGACGCAAGCAGCCTATGCGCAATCGGGTTGGTATCGGCGCGGGGAATGGAATAAAATAAAATCAGCTCGAGAATCTCATGCGGCTGAAAGCCATCCAGCCCATCGTGCTCCAGCCGTTTGCGCAGCCGCTCACGATGCCCGATGTGAACCTGAGACAATCCATCCCCTCCTTCGCTTTATGTAGAACGCTGAAACACAACATATTGGATATGATATTAGCTTTAAGATATTATAGCCTAAAGAATCGGTAATTTAAAGAGCCAATCTCGCGCGGGCGCCCATGAATATTTCATCCGCATCATCTGGTCGCAGCTGCCAGCCTTGTGGTATAATAGCCGCAGACGGCTATTATACGCTTGATTTAATGGCCTACCTATGGCAATGTCCAATTATACTATTCGCTTACGCTCATGGTATAATAGCCACAACGCAACTATTATACCGAGAGAAAGCACAACAGCTCACGGCTTGGTACAGCCGGTTCAGTCTGTTTTCTAATGGACGCTTCTCAACAGGGCTCTCGCTGCCACATACCGCCGTAACACATCTATATTAATGTGAGGATATAATGAAAGCTTTTATTATAAATGAAAATGATGCCGGTCAACGGCTGGACCGGTTTGTCAAAAAGGTTGCGCCGGCGCTGCCCGCCTCGCTGCTGCAACGCTATATTCGAATTAAGCGTATCAAGGTCAACAACAAACGGGCTGAAAACGCCACAATACTGGCGCTGGGCGACACAGTCGCGCTATATATCAACGATGAGTTTTTTCCGCCGGATGAGGGCTCGTCTTTTGCCTTTCTGGCCGCGCAACAAAAGCTGACGGTGGTCTATGAGGATGAAAATATTCTTCTGGCCGACAAGGAGCCGGGGCTGGTCGTGCACGAAGATGACACCGGCGAACGCGATACGCTGATCGCACGCATCCAGCGCTATCTCTACGAGCAGAAGGAATATGATCCCGCCGCCGAAAACAGCTTTGCCCCCGCCTTGTGCAACCGCATCGACCGCAACACCGGCGGCATTGTCATCGCCGCGAAAAATGCGGCCACGCTCCGGGTCGTCAATGCGTTGATCCGCGACCGTCGGATCGAAAAATATTATCTCTGTGTGGTGCACGGGCATCTATCTCCCGCAAGCGGGACAATTAAAAGCTATCTGTTAAAGGATGAGGCGCAAAATCGTGTTGGGGTGTTTTCATCTCCGTGCCCCGGCGCTAAAACCGCCGTGACCAAATACCGTACGATCAAGCAAAATGACGGTTTCTCTCTGCTGGAAATCGAGCTACTGACCGGGCGCACCCATCAGATACGCGCCCAGATGAGCAGCATCGGCCATCCGTTGCTCGGCGATACCAAATATGGCACCGCGCAACAAAATAAGGGTACCGGCTTTAAGTTTCAGGCGCTGTATGCCTACCGACTGAAATTCTCGGCAGGCGATGCGGCCGAGCATCTGCACTATTTAAATGGGCGTCTCTTTGAGGTCGGAACTGTGCCATTTTTATCTCTGTTTTCGCAGGCGAAAAAGAGCGATTGATGCTTCTGCAAGTGCGCTGTCAGGCGGCAAGTTAAAAGACTTTACAATCGCCTTTGCGATAACAAATAGTGGACCTGCTTATCCGCACGAGCATCTCTCGCGAAGCCGGGTGTGATTAGGCTTCAGAAAAACCTCTAACCCGCAAGCGTCTCGGGATGCGCTAATATTCTCCCGTTTTCTCTACTTGCCCTACCGCCCGCAAGCGGACAATTTTTGTCGCTTATAGGTCGCTTATTCAAATTCACGCGTCGATAGGCATCGCTCCGTTTTGCTCAAGGCTTGAAGCTGAAACGGACGAAATGCCTTGAACGGGTTGAATCGACGGTTTTCATTGTAAAAAGGCGGCGTCTCTTATTATCTGTGATAAGAGACGCCGCTTCTGCGCGTGAATTACTTTATTTGGTTGAAAAAACAGCTATGCGCGCCGGTGTGGCAGGCGTTGCCAATCTGCTCAACCTCAATGAGCAGCGTGTCGTCATCGCAGTCGCCATAGACCGACAGCACCCTTTGCAGATGGCCCGAGGTCGCACCCTTATTCCACAGCGCCTGCCGGGAGCGGCTGTAAAACCAGGTGTAGCCGGTTTTAAGCGTTAATTCCAAGCTCTCGCGGTTCATATAGGCGAGCATCAGCACCTGTTTGGTGTCGGCTTCCTGAACGATTGCGGGGATGAGCGCCCCTTTTTTAAAAAAGATATCCAAATCCATGATCCGCTACCTCCTTGCGGGAATACCGCAGGCGCGCAGATGGTCTTTCACCTGTCCGACCGTCAGCTCGCCGTAGTGGAAAAGGCTGGCGGCCAACGCCGCGTCAGCACCCGTTTTCTCAAAAACCTCTGAAAAATGCTCAAGCTTGCCGCAGCCGCCCGACGCGATCACCGGCACATTCACGGCCTTAGAAACGGCGTCGGTCAGTTCAATGTCAAATCCGCCGCGCACGCCGTCGGTATCCATTGAGGTGAGCAGAATCTCCCCCGCGCCGAGCGCGACGACCCTTTTGGCCCAGCTAATCGCCTCAAGGCCGGTGTCGATACGCCCACCGTTGATAACGACGGTGAAGCCACCGTCCGGCGTTCTCTTGGCGTCGATGGCGACGACAATGCATTGGCTGCCAAACCGCGCCGCTCCCTCGCTGATCAGCTCAGGATTGCGCACAGCGGCAGAATTGAGCGAAACCTTATCGGCCCCCGCCCGCAGCAGCGTCTTGATGTCCTCGACCGAGCCGATGCCCCCGCCGACCGTCAGCGGCACAAACACCTT
>DALYYK010000085.1:0-4831 GCA_031983305.1 Candidatus Fimivivens sp.
ACGCCCCCACCGAGGTGGTCATCCGCGAATTAAACCGCGACATTGAGGCGACGATGCGCCGTCTTTCGGCGATGGGCGCTCAATTCGCGCTTATTGACGAGGGCGTGTGGCGGGTTATTCCCGTCGTCCAACAACGGTCACGCGTTGTGCTCGACTGCGGTGAAAGCGGCTCGACGCTCCGGTTTTTGCTGCCGGTCGCGGCGGCGCTGTGCCAGAACACACGGGTTGAAGGCGCGGGCAGGCTGCCGCAGCGCCCCCTCTCGCCGCTGCGCGAGGAGCTCGAAGCCCACGGCTGCACCTTTGACGCCGCGCAGCTGCCCTTTACCATGCGCGGATGCTTAACGGCAGGGCGGTACACGCTGCCGGGCAACATCAGCTCACAGTACATCTCGGGGCTGCTGTTCGCGCTGCCGCTGCTCTCAGGCGACAGCGACATCATTCTGACCACGCCGCTCGAGTCGGCGGGCTATGTCTCTATGACACTGCGCACGCTTGCGCGGTTTAACATTGAAATTACGACGCTGCCCGATGGTGGCGGTTACCATATAAAGGGCGGGCAGCGCTACCGGTCACCGGGGTGCATCACCGCCGAGGGCGACTGGTCCAACGCGGCGTTCTGGCTGGCGGCGGGGGCGATGGGCTCCCCGGTCACCGTGACGGCGCTGGCCGGCGACACGGCGCAGGGCGACAGCGCCATTGTATCGCTGCTTGAGCGCTTCGGCGCACGCACCGAGAAGCGGGGCAGCCGTACGTCAAGCGCCCCGCGCGCTTTAAAGGGTGTCACCATCGACGCCGCCGAAATTCCAGACCTCGTGCCGGTGCTGTCGGTGATGGCCTGTGCGGCGGTCGGCACGACCCGAATCATCAACGCGTCGCGGCTGCGCATTAAGGAAAGCGATCGGTTGCAGACGATCGCCCAGTCACTCACCGCACTCGGCGGCAGCGTCCGTGAGCTGCCCGACGGACTGGTTATTGAGGGCACGGGCAGCCTGAGGGGCGGCGAGGTCGACAGCTTTAACGACCACCGCATCGCGATGGCCATGAGCATCGCCGCCACCATTTGCACCGGGGATGTGATCATCCGTGACGCCGCCGCCGTTGAAAAATCCTATCCGAAATTCTTCGAGGACTATAAAAGACTGGGAGGAAAAGCCGATGTCATCTAGCTTTGGGAAGCTCTTAAAGGTCACGATTTTCGGCCAATCGCACAGCGAGGCGATCGGCGTCGTGCTCGACGGTCTGCCTGCAGGGGTTCGGCTTGATATTGAGGCTATTCATACATTCATGGCGCGCCGGGCCCCTGGCGGCAACCGCTTTTCAACCGCCCGCAGCGAGGCGGATACCCCCCAGATTCTGTCCGGGCTGGTGGACGGCATCACCTGCGGCGCGCCGCTGTGCGCCGTGATTCAAAACGGCGACGCCCGTTCTAAGGACTACGACAAGCTGCGCGACCTGCCGCGCCCGATGCACGCCGACTATGCCGCGGCCACCAAGTACGGCGGCGCAAACGACATTCGGGGCGGCGGGCAGTTCTCAGGCAGGCTGACGGCGCCGCTCTGCTTTGCGGGTGCGGTGGCGATGCAGCTGCTGGCGCAAAAGGGTGTCACGGTCGGCGCGCATATCGCGGCCATTGCCGGTGAGGCCGACACGCCGTTTGACCCCGTGGCCGTCTCGGCGCAGCAGCTGACGCTGTTATCGCAAAAGGTGTTCCCGGTTGTTTCCGACGAGGCGGGGCTTCGCATGCAGACGCAGATCGACGCGGCGCGGCTCGACGGCGACTCGGTGGGCGGCATCATCGAATGCGCCGTCGTCGGAGTGCCTGCAGGATTGGGCGAGCCGCTGTACGAAGGACTTGAAAATCGCCTCGCGGCCGCCATATTTGGCATTCCTGCCGTCAAGGGCGTTGAGTTCGGCGCGGGCTTTGCGGCAGCCGCCATGCGCGGCAGCGCTCACAACGATCCGTTTGTCATGAAAAACGGCGGGGTCACGACCGCGACCAATCATCATGGCGGTATTCTGGGCGGTATTTCGACCGGGATGCCGATCACGCTGAGGGCGGCGTTTAAGCCGACACCCTCGATTGCCAAAACACAACAGACCGTCAGCCTTTCGATGAAGGAAAACGCCGAGCTGTCCATCACGGGCAGGCACGACCCCTGCGTGGTGCTAAGGGCCGTTCCCTGTGTCGAAGCGGCGGTGGCGCTGGTGCTGCTCGATCTGCTGATTGAAGAAAAGGGGAGAGACCAATGGATTTAAACGAACTGAGGGTCCGGATCGACGACATCAACCACCAGGTGGTGCGGCTCTTTGTCGAGCGTATGAATGTCTCGATGGATATTGCGAAATATAAGCTGGAAAACGGCCTGCCGGTGCTCGATAAAGAGCGTGAGCGCGCCATTTTAAACCGAATGGCGCTCGAGGCGGGCGAGCCGTTCGAGGATTATACTCAGGTGCTGTTCCGCACGCTGTTTGAGCTGAGCCGCTCTTATCAAAGCGGCCTGATGCAAAACGACAATGCGCTGGCGGAGCGTATTGAAACGGCGGTTAAAAACACGCCGACCCTTTTCCCGAGGCGGGCGGTGGTGGCCTGTCAGGGCGTCGAGGGGGCCTATTCGCAGCAGGCCTGCGATAAGCTGTTCCCCCACGCCGAGATCGTTTATGTCCAGAGCTTTGGGGGCGTGTTTCAGGCGGTGGAGCAGGGGCTGTGCCGTTATGGCATTCTGCCGATCGAGAACAGCTCGTTTGGCTCGGTGGGCGCGGTGTACGACCTGATGAAGCGCCACAAATTCAGCATTGTGCGTGGCACCCGTTTGCGCATTGTCCACACGCTGCTCGGCAAAAAGGGCACGCCGATCGAGGGCATCCGCGAGGTTTTCTCACATGAGCAGGCGATCGGGCAGTGCGGCGAGTTTCTCAAGGCGCACCCGGGCATCAAGGTCACGGTCTGCGCCAACACGGCGATGGCGGCCAAAATGGTGGCCGAATCGGAGCGCGACGACGTCGCGGCCATCTCCTCCCGCCAGTGCGCCGAGCTTTACGGGCTGCAAATTCTTTCGGAGGGCATTCAGGATAACGATAACAACTTCACGCGGTTCATCTGCATCTCGCGCGAGCTTGAAATTTATCCGGGCGCGTCAAAAATCTCGCTGATGATGACGTTGCCGCATAGCCCCGGCTCCCTTTCCGGCATGCTGTCGCGTTTTTCGATGCTGGGCATCAACCTGACGAAGCTCGAAAGCCGGCCGATTCCCGGCAAGGATTTTGAGTTCATGTTTTATTTTGACTTAGAGGCCTCGGCCTGTGCCGAGCCGGTTCTAAAGCTGCTGTGCGAGCTGCAAAACAACCCCGAAACCTTCGTGTTTCTGGGCAACTATATCGACGCATAAGATGGGATGGTTACAATGATCGAAAATACAGAACGCTATGGCCTCATCGGTGAAAAGCTGGGGCACAGCTACTCTAAACAGATCCATCACGCGCTTTGCGGTTATGATTATGAGCTGATGAGCATTCCGCAGAATGAAATTGAGGCGTTTTTGGTGGCGCGCAATTTCGCCGGGCTCAATGTCACGATCCCCTACAAGCGCATCGTGATTCCACACTGCGACCTGCTCACCGACGCGGCGCGTGAGATCGGCAGCGTCAACACGCTGATGATGCAGCCCGACGGCCGCCTGCTGGGCGATAACACCGATTACGCGGGCTTTTTATATCTGGCCCGCAAGGCGGATATCCGTTTTAAAGATAAAAAGGTGCTGGTTTTGGGCAGCGGTGGCACCAGCCTGACCGCGCGCGCCGCCCTGCGGCACGAGGGCGCGCGGGAGATTGTCGTCGTCTCGCGCACCGGCCCGGTCAATTACCAGAATGTTTACGAGCATGCCGACGCCGACATCATCGTCAACACCACGCCGGTGGGCATGTACCCGCACAACGGCGAGAGCCTGCTCGAGCTGACGCGCTTTCATCACCTTGGCGGTCTGATCGACGTCGTCTACAATCCGCTTTGCACGGCGATGCTGCTGGAGGCCAAGCGGTTGGGCATCCCCTGCGGGGGCGGGCTTTCGATGCTGGTGGCGCAGGCCAAGTATGCCGCCGAGCGTTTTGGCAAAATGCCGATTTCAGACGAGCAGATCGGCATCATCGAGCAGAAGATGCGCAAGGAGCTGACCAACCTCGTGCTGGTCGGTATGCCCGGCTCGGGCAAGACGACGCTGGCCGCCGCCTGCGCCGAGCGTATGGGGCGCGAGGTTGTCGAGATGGACGACCTCATCACGCAGAAGGCGGGCATGAGCGTCCCCGATATTTTTGCCAAGCACGGCGAGGCATATTTCCGTGCGCTTGAGGCCGAGACGGTCGGGGAGGTGGGCCGGCGCACCGGGCTGGTCATCTCGACCGGCGGCGGCGCGGTGCTGCGCGAAAAGAACGTTGAGGCCATGCGGCAAAACGGCCTGGTCGTCTGCCTTGAGCGTCCGCTGGAGCTGCTTTCAACCGACGGGAGGCCGCTCTCTAAAAGTCTTGACGCGCTGCGCCAGATGAAGGAACAGCGCACGCCCATCTACAAAAAAAGCAGTGATTTCATCGTTGAAAACGACCGGGATATCGAACAGGCCACGCAGCGCATTTTGGACGGCTTTTATCAGGCGCTCAGCTATTAAGGGCTTTTATACCGACCCGGCAGGCAGCTCATGAGACTGTCTGCCGCGGTGTCCGCCATATGCGCTATCCGCGCGGAAATATCATCGAATCGCGCGCCTTTGACCGGATTCAAAAGCTGGAGTTGGTAAGGCGTGCGGCAAATGGAGAGAACCGCCGCTATTTCGAGTCTGTAAAA
>DALYYK010000085.1:4841-8590 GCA_031983305.1 Candidatus Fimivivens sp.
AAAAGTCTGTACGCCATTTTTTGCCGCCTTGGGGGGTTGACGGATGCCGCCGGACGATTCTATACTTAAAACAACCTATTGCATGATCCTATGCCAAATGCGTCGGTCCGCTTTTAGGGCAGGCGCATTTTTGGCATACGCCGTCTAATGCCCGTTTAAACGGGCCACCATACAAGATAGTTGTTTGCCTTATAAACTTGCCTGTTTTTGCGGTCTGTTTTACACATCGCCGCGTTGTCGTTCTTGCGCTGTGCAAAATATCCGTGCAAACTCGGGGCAACTTTACAAGCTGAACAACTATAAAAAGGAGGCAGAATTTTATGAAACCGTTTAGTGAAAAAATCAGTTCGGTGCACGGTATGGAGATATTAGATTCGCGCGGCAACCCCACCGTCAAAGTGCGGGTGGCGCTGGAGCAGGGCGCGGTGGGCGAGGCCTGCGTGCCGTCCGGTGCTTCAACCGGCAGCTTTGAGGCGCATGAGCTGCGCGACGGCGGCGCGCGCTACGGCGGCAAGGGTGTGCTCAAGGCCGTTGCGGGAATCGGGCAGGAGATTGCCCCGGCCATCTGCGGCCTTAGCGCCGGAAATATTGCCGAAATTGACGGCGTCATGATGCGGCTGGACAAGACCGAAAACAAGTCCCGCTTAGGGGCCAACGCCATGCTGGGCGTCTCGATGGCCTGCGCCCGCGCGGCGGCGGCGCAGCACCACGTCGAGCTGTTTGAGTTTTTGGGCGGCAAGTTTGCGCGCACGCTGCCGGTGCCGATGATGAACATTTTAAACGGCGGTCGTCACGCCGACAACAACATGGCCATTCAGGAGTTTATGATTATGCCGGTGGGCGCGGGGAGCTTTGCCGAGGCGCTGCAATGGGGCAGCGAGATTCATCACGCGCTGGGCGCGCTGCTTAAAAGCAAGGCCTTGAGCACCGGCGTGGGGGATGAAGGCGGCTTTGCGCCGAACCTTGCGGGCGACGAGCAGGCGCTGGAATTTATTGTTGCTGCGATCGAAAAGGCGGGTCTGAATACCGATCAGGTCAAGCTCGCGATTGACGCCGCCGCCAGCGAATGGGTTTCGCCCGAGGGCGGCTATGTCGCGCTTAAGCGCGGCACACCCTATACGACCGAGCAGCTTTGCGACTACTGGGAGAAGCTCTGCGACAGCTACCCGATTCTGTCGCTGGAAGATTGCCTTGGCGAAGAGGACTGGGAGGGCTGGCAGCAGCTGACAAGCCGCTTGGGCAGCAAGGTGCAGCTCGTCGGCGACGATCTGTTTGTCACCAACCCCACTCGGCTGGAGCGGGGCATTAAAAACGGCGTTGCCAACGCGATTTTAATCAAGCCGAACCAGATCGGCACGCTCTCTGAGACGCTGCACGCCATTTCGCTGGCACAGTCCTGCTGCTATGGGACCGTTATTTCGCACCGCTCGGGCGAGACGGAGGATGCCTTCATCGCCGATCTGGCGGTGGCGGTGAATGCCGGACAGATCAAGACCGGCGCGCCCTGCCGCAGCGAGCGGGTGGCCAAATATAACCGCCTGCTCGAAATTGAGCGTATGCTCGGCAAAAGTGCTGTTTACGGCAGCCAGCGTTAAAGCATAGAGCACCCACAGTATATTTTAAAAATCCCTCTGCCCGAATTTTTTGGCGTTCGGGCAGAGGGATTTTTCATACCAGCGATGCTGATCCGCAATTTTTTAATGCCGGTTGCTGATAATCTAGGCTGTGTATGCCGTCAGCCTAGGGGCGCAAATGCGCACTCACTCAGCTGTATTAAAAGGAACTATATCAGCGCGGTTGTTTTTTCTGTACGCTATCCATGCAGGGGCTGATCAGGCAATTTAATTGCTAGGCTATTTGGCGCAACGCTTGTGCCCGGTACGGTACCATGACCCGACGGCGGCTTTTGCCGCTGCATCTCGGTCATGTGCTTCCAGTAGCGCTTGGGCATATGGCCCATCTGGCAGCGGGGGTTGATGCGCTCGCGGATGGCGATCGCGTCAAAATAGGTGCCCCACAGCTCTCGGTAAAACCGCTCGGTTTCGTCCGCCTCAGGCTCGATGAAATCCTCAAGGTCGACAATCGCCCACCTCGGCGGTTTGTGTATGAGCGCGCTGCGGTGGGTTTTATCGTAGATGACAAACAGCTCGTTGTGAAAGCGGTCGCAAAAATGCGGCGCAATGGTCGGCAGCACCCGGTTTTTAGGCTCAATGACCGCCACAAGACCCTTGTCGTACTCCGAAAAACGGATGAACTCAACATATTGGTGGCTTTCGCGCTTTAAAAACAGCACGGCCTTTTGCAGCGCATGCACGGTGGGGTCGGTCAGCAGCTCACAGACCGATTTTCCGTATTCAAAGCCGAGCGTAATAAAATCAAGCAGCAGCAGCTCGCGCTGCGGGTGGCAGGTACAAAACCCATTGCTGACAAGATAAAGCGCCTCCTCCGAGATTTTGCCGATACCGTTTCTAACCCGCTCGGCCCGTTTGAGGTCGGTTTCAATCCACTGCCGCGCCATCAGCGAGGGCTCGCTGGCCTCCTCGGCAATGATGTCATACGGGCGTTGCTTTAGCAAAAAGCTCTCGAACACGCAGCTCAAAAAGCCCTCAAAGCTGCCGTCGTAAAGATAGATTATATCTGTCCGCTGATGCATTTGACGACATCCTCTCTTGTGATCTGGTCTGAAAAAAGGCTCAATTGCTCGCCGTCCTGAAAAGGCAGCCGCTGCTTCTGACTATCTGAAATCAGCGCGTGCAGCGCGTTGTCGGGCGTGATGCGCACCCCCTCAGCGGTTTTGCCCTGACAGGTGATGAAATATTGCGCGCGCTTTAAGACGACGCCGATGCGGCGCAGCCCCTCAAAGTCGAGCTTCTGCTCGCGCCGTGCGCGCAGAATGCGCAGCGTGCTGTTGACGCCGATACCCGGCACGCGCAGTAATAATTCGCGGGGGGCGGTGTTGACCTCGACCGGGAACAGCGCCATATTGTTGATCGCCCAGTTGCATTTGGGGTCGATGAGGGGATTGAGGGCCGTATGCTGTGCATCGAGAATTTCGTCGGCTGAAAAGCCGTAGAACCGCAGCAGCCAGTCGGCCTGATACAGCCGGTGCTCGCGCAAGAGCGGTGGGCTGGCGTTGCGCGCGGGTAGCAGTGGGTTATCCGAGACGGGGATATAGGCCGAAAAAAACACACGCTTGAGGCTGAATTTTTTATAAAGCGCTGCCGTGAGCTGCAAAATCTGATAATCACTTTCGGGTGTTGCGCCGACGATCATCTGAGTGCTCTGCCCGGCGGGGGCGAACGGTTCGGCGTGGCGGTAGCGCACGAGATCGGTACAGTTTTCTTTGATGCCGTCGCGCAGCAGCCCCATCGGCCGCAGGATGGCGGCCTTGCTTTTGTCGGGCGCCAGCCTGTCAAGGCTCTGCTGTGAGGGCAGCTCGATATTGACGCTCATCCGGTCGGCGAGGCGGCCGAGGCGACCCAGCAGCAGATCGTCGGCCCCCGGAATCGCCTTGGCGTGGATATAGCCGCGAAAGCCGTACTCCTCGCGCAGAATGCGCAGCGTCTCAATCATCCGCTCGCAGGTGTAATCGGGGCTTTTGACGACGCCCGAGCTTAAAAACAGCCCTTCAATATAATTGCGGCGGTAAAAATGGATGGTCAGATCAGCCAGCTCGCGCGGCGTAAAGGTGGCGCGCGGCAGGTCGTTTGAGGCGCGGTTGAGGCAGTAGGCGCAATTATAGATGCAGG
>DALYYK010000086.1:0-8584 GCA_031983305.1 Candidatus Fimivivens sp.
CGCCTTGTGGTCGTGCTGACCCGCGACCGCGCCTACCGAAAGCAGCCTGAGCGCCTGCGGCCGCTCTACCGTGTTTTGTACCGGCAGTACCCCGCGCTCATCGAGCTGCTCGATCGGCGCTATTTGATCTATAACCGCACGCTTGAGGATTTACGCGCGCTCGAAAAAGAGGGCCGCGTCCTCGTGCTCTCGCCCGAAAAGCCGCTTGAAATTGGTCGGTTTGAAAAGGATCCGCGCCGTTTAAGCGCCGCCGCGCAGCTGGGCTATCACGACGCCGTCGCCGCCGAGAAGAAAATCAAGGCGTTTCTGGCGGGTGGGCCGTTTTAAACCGATCTGAAATAAACGCTTTGAGCGCTCGCTCCCATCCGCTGGGCGAGCGCTTTTCTGTCGGTCTGTTTTGAACAAAGCGATATAGCAGCACCAGCTCGGCCCTGCCCAGCAGCGCAAAGAGCGCCGCGCCCTCCTGCTCCCAGAAGCAGGCGTCCAGCACCTCGACCATATCGCGCAGACTGCGCACCGACGCCTTAGCCAGCGCCGCCTTCTCATCGGCGCTGCGGCACTCGCCCAGTTCCTCGATCAGTTCTCTGAGCGCGTCGTCCTGCGTCATCTCACCGTCGGTGTATTGTATATCTGACCGTGCGAGCAGCGCGTTTAAGCGCGCCTCTTCTTCTTTGCGGCGCAGCGGCACCGCCCGCCCCTCGTTGATGAGCGCCCGAAGGTAGGCGTTGACATAGTCGATGCCCTGCAAATGCTCTGAAACGGGCGTTTCGAGAATATAGTCAATCGCACAGGGGATGTCATGGGCAAAGAACCACAGGTCATACCGCTTGAAAAACTGCCTGATCTCGGCCAGCGTCTCTTGCAATACGGCGTCGCCGACGTCCGACAGCAGCACTTTTGCACGCATCAGCAGGTCTTGGCCCGCTTTGACGCGCCGCTCGGCCTCGGCCTGCCCCGCCAACAACAGCTCAGGCAGCGGTATGTCAGGCGGCAGGGCGGCGGGGGTGCCGCCTTGCGCCTCGCACCCCAGCGCCAGCGTATAGCGTATTGATTCGAGCAGCGCCTGCGCCGTCTCGACCGTCACCGAGCTGCTCTCGCCCATGGTATACCGCTCGGTGCGCGCGGCCAGCAGCCGCAGCAGCGCCGCATTAAAACCGCCGTTTGCCCCGACGCCGCCCTGCACCGGTTTTTGGGGCGGCGTGAAAAGCTGCATCAACTCCTCATGTTCCTGCATGCCGCGCCCGCCCCCTTCCGCCGTTAATAATCTTCATCCCAGTCCTCCTCATCCATGTTTTCATCATCGCTCTCGTCGGCGCGCAAAACGCCGTTTTTATCATATCGGGCGTTGCGGCATAACGCCTCGAGCGAGGTGTCGCTCAGATAATCGAGCGCGCCCTGACAGGGGCCGTCAAAATTGCTGCGCATAAATTCGATAAGCTCGTCATCTGATATTGTGTCGAGCGACTCGTTTTTATAGTAATAAAACAGCTCCTGGAGCGTCGCGATCGCTTCTTCATAGTTTTCCTGCGTGATATAAACCGAGTCACAGAACGCTTCAATCAGCTTTGGGAGCACGCCCGCACCAAATTCGATGCGCCCGGTACTTTGCAGCACTTCAAACCGTTGCGCGACAAGACTGGTGATCTGCGCCTCAGAAAGTACCAGCCCATATCGGGCTGTGAGATGGTTGCAGTCTCTCAATTCCGCTATCGCCTGTGATTTTTGCAGCTGCACCAGTGACAGTTCTTGCCGGTCATCCATGTTGTGTGCACCCTTTCTTAATAGCCTGCGCCTAATTTTGTGCTGACTCTATCATATGCACCGACCCGGTCAATTACAAGTCTTGAACTTTTCCCCGATTTGTGGTATGATAACGTTGGAAAATGAGGGATGCACAGGTGTTTTTAACGCCTGTGCATCCTTTATATCATTTTAATTGTAAACCTATTGATAATAATGGTTGACATAATGCTATAATTATCGTATACTGCCAATCAGAAATACAACGTAAAGGATGATACCATGATTGAGAACCGAATTTCTACGCGTGAGCTGACCTTTATGGGCCTGATGACCGCCATTATGTGCGCGCTCGGCCCGCTTTCGATTCCGCTGCCGGGGCTGGTACCCATCTCGCTAGGCACGCTGGTCATCTATTTTTACCCCTATCTGCTGGGCACCCGCCGCGCCGCGCTATGCTGCCTGCTTTACATTCTGTTGGGCGCTATCGGCCTGCCGGTCTTTTCAGGCTATTCGGGTGGTCTGCCAAAGCTGCTTGGTCCCACCGGCGGCTATATGCTGGGCTATTTTTTCATCATTTTGTTCGAGGGACTGGCGATCAAGTACTTTTCCGCTAACCGGATCATCCATGCGGTGGGCATTCTGCTCGGCACCGCCTGCTGCTATCTGATCGGCACGCTCTGGCTCGGGCATCTGCTGGGCCTGACCTTTGCCAAGGCGCTCGCCGCAGGCGTCATCCCGTTCATCCCCGGCGATATCGGCAAGGCCGCGGTCGCCATTGCCGTCGCCCCGGTCATTCGCGCGCGCTTGCAAACGGCAGGGTTGACGCTGCGCTGATCGGCCGCACACTGACCTCACCCGAGCGCAGCGTCGTTCGCCCGCCGTCGGGCATTCTGACCACCAGCGCGCCGTCATCGTCGATTTCTTCGGCGATGGCGGCGTATTTTTCCTCGCCGCGCGCGTAGACAATCTCCTGCCCGAGCAGCATTGAGCGGCTGCGGTAATCGGCCAAAAAGGCGCGGGTCGAAAGCGTATCCCACAGCGCGAAGAGCTGGTTCATAATTTCAGCAATCAGGCGGCCCCGGGTAATCGGGGGCTGCTGTATGCCAAACAGTGTGCCGGCCACTGCCGCAACCTCGTCGGGCAGCACCGTTTCAGACTGTTTAAAATTGAGCCCCATGCCGATGACGACGCTCTCAACCGCGCCGCTTTCAAGGTCGGTGACCGCTTCGGTGAGAATGCCGCAAAGCTTTTTGCCATCTAAATAGAGATCGTTGACCCACTTGATCTGCGGGCGCAGCGGCGTCAGCGTCTCGATCGCGCGGCACACCGCTACCGCCGCCGCCGTGGTGAGCAGCGTCACGTCTGAAAGCTGCTGCGGCGTCGGCTTGAGCAGCAGGCTCATATAAATGCCGCAGCCCGGCGGCGAGAAAAAGCTGCGCCCAAATCGCCCGCGCCCAACCGTCTGTTGATCGGCTATGACCGCCGTAAAATGCCCGCCGCCCAGCATGGCGCGGCGCTTCGCTTCAAGATTGGTCGAATCAATCGTCTCAAAAACGAAGATATCGCCATCTTTAAGCTGCGGCAGCACATGGGGGCGAATGCCCTCGGCCGAAAGCAGGTCAGACTGCGCCTCGAGGCGATAACCGCGATTGGTCGTCGCCGAGATAGGGTAGCCCTGCGCCTTGAGGTTGTTGATCGCTTTCCACACCGCCGCGCGCGAGACGCCCAGCGCCTGCGCCATCTGCTCGCCCGAAATATCCTGTGCACGGTTTGCCTCCAGCATAGCCAGCACCGCTTTTTTTACCGACATATCACAGCCTCCTCTTGCTTATACCCGTATTATATACGTTGATTATACCGATTTTTACAAAAACCGTCAACTCAACCAACGCCTGTGGTTGACATTCTCTGTCCAAATTTTAAATCGCAGAACAACTTCGCTTGCCCCATCGACAGTTTTGTGCCATAATGATGCCATTAATCCGTTATAGAAAGCAGGTAGGGCCATGGAGTTCAGAAAAGCGCTGCCAAACGAAGCGGCTGAAATATTCGGCATTTACCGAGAGGCAATCAGCCGAATGCAGACTTTGGGCATCGACCAGTGGGACGACGTCTACCCCACACAGACGGTTATTGAGCGGGATATCGCCAACGGCGACATGTCAGTCGGCCTGACTGATGGGGTGATCATCTGTGCCTTTGTGCTCAACCGGGAACAATGGGCGGGCTATGAAAACGGAGATTGGCAGTACCCCGGCCTGCCGTTTGCCGTACTGCACCGGCTGTGCATCAGCCCTGCCTGTCAGGGAATGGGTATCGGCATACAGGTCATGCGGCATATTGAAGCGCTGCTCAAAAGCGAGGGGGTTGATGTTTTGCAGTTGGACGCCGTTCCCCAAAACCACAGCGCGATAAAGCTTTATGAAAAGCTGGACTACATAAAGGTTGGCGAGGCCACCTTTAGAAAAGGCCTTTTCTACCTGTTTGAGAAAAAACTCTGATAAGCATGCACGATCATTTATCCGTGTGAAAAACAGCGCAAGGCAAAAAGCCTTGCGCTGTTTTAAACATTATCTGAACCAAATCAACCGGCTAATAGGGATTACGGGTGCCAATATAATTGGCAGGGTTCATATACTTACCGTTGATTCGCACCTCAAAGTGGCAGTGCGGACCCGTCGCGCGCCCGGTACGGCCGACAGCGGCAATCAGCTGCCCCTGCTCGACCCAGTCGCCGGCCTTAACATACAGCTTGGAGTTATGGCCATAAAGCGTCTCAACGCCGCCGCCATGATTGATGATGACATGGTAGCCATAGCCGGTGGAATTATAGACCGCCTTGGTCACCGTTCCCGACGCCGCCGCATAAACGGCGGTGCCGACGTTAGCCGCAATATCCATACCGGTGTGGCCCCAATAACCATAAAAACCGCAGCTGACATAGCCGCCCGCGACCGGCCAGATGAAGTTGGAGCTGGTGCTGCGCGCCGAAGCGGGTAGCTGAGCCAGTGGCGTCTTACCGCCCACCACAACCTTCTCGTTGATCGGGTCTTTGACCATGCGGGTATCAAGCACGGTACGCTCTACCTCAAGGCCATCGATATAGGTGACCTCGCTGGTCACGAGCGAGGTACCCTTCTGTCCCTTCTGGGTTACCTTGACATAGCCCTGATACTGACTGGTGTCCTGTATCTGCTCAATTTTAAAGTTGACCTCTTCTTCAACGGTCTCTTTGCGGACAACCTTGACCTCAAGCACCGGCACCGATTTTTGAACGAGTATCTCCTGCCCAACCAACAGCGAATTTTCAATGTCGGGGTTGAGCAGCTTGAGCTGGGAATAGGGAATACCATTTTTTTGTGCGATGATAATCGGCGCGTCGCCCTGCACGGTGGTGTAGATGCGCTGGGCCTCTTCCTCGCGGTTGACCTCGGATTGCATTTCACCGATATGCACAACCGAGGTCACCGGATAAAGACCGTCGCGGGCTTCAACATTCTTAACAAAATCGACAATTTCGTTGGCATCCTCATCGTCTGAGCGGTACTGGTTTTTGATCGTCTCGAGCAGCGACAGCAACTGGCGGCGCTCGGTGACCGCCCCTAAAAAGCGGTTGTCGACATAGAGCCCCGTCGCCTGCGCCAGCTCGTTGCCCGAGGCCTTAATCAGCTCGTCGGTCAGGCGGTCTTCTGAGAGCAGTTCTTGGGCACGCACCGCCGCAATGGTGAATTCGGGCATGCTATCCTCTGGTTTAATGTAATCCTCAAACACGATACGGCCCAGCATCTGTTTCTCGGCGTTTTCAAACACCGATTCGTCCGCGATATAGCCAATTTCCTCGCCGTTGTAAAACACGCGCAACGCAAAGGTCATGTTGAGAGCGCCGTTAATCACAATAAGGAATACGGCAGCCGCCAAAGTTGGCGCAACATAGTTGATGGAGCTAAATAATCGCGCGACGGCACGGGTAACAAAGGCCGCCAAAACCATGGCCCAATAGCCCAGCAACGTGCCCAAGCCCCGTTTTCGGGCCGAGGCGCTGCCGCGCTTTAATGTTTGCAGCAGGTCGACGGTTGCGTCAAACGATAGGCTGTTGCGCACCGAAAAAATGCGCGCGCTACAAAATAGCCTGTGACCTATGGCACGCAGCAAAAGTCCAAGCATGTCGCTGACATTCCTCAAGCCGCGCTTGAAGGAACGATATTTTCTAATATGCAGCAGGCCAATAAAGCACAAAACACGCAACGCTTTTTGCAGCATTTTCTGCGCAGGCAGCCACTTATTTGAAGATGATGCTTGCGCAGGCATTGCTTGGGCAGAATGATCTTCTTCAGCAATTCTGCGGTTGTTGTCGCTCAAAGCACCCTCTCCTTTCCAAATTGTATAAAGCTTGAAGAGCGGTATAGTTAAATATACGCGTTCTTGCCACAAAAATCAAGTCAGGTGAGTTGGTAACAATTCCCTTATCAAAACAGGGCATCTTTGTCCCGTCCTCTTTAACGTGTGTTATTATAACAACTTTCTGGCAAAATCTCAATACAAAAACCGCATGTCAAAACAAAATTTACATATTATCATATTTTGTTGTTATGTCTTCGTCAATTTTTCTAATCTTGGGTGTAACCTTTTAAAATTTAGGTGCCTTTTGTCCTCAAGCACCGCTCAGAGCGGCGGCTCGAAGACACAGTTTAGTATATTTTTATTCACAAATATACGGGGAGTTTTGGGTAAGCGGCTTTTTAAAGAGAATTCCATCGTTAAACCTCTTCTAACACCAATATATTGCGCCGCCCGAAATTTTGTCTCAACCTGCCGAAAAGTTAGGTATAGCGCCTGTCCGACTCCCCGCCGCGGCACAAAACCACGGCGTGATTCGACCTTGGCTACCCGATGCGGATAAAGACCCTTGCGCGCGGGTCTATCATTTTGATTTGGCACTGCCGTTTTTGCCCAGTTCATAAAGCCCGTCGGCAATCTCTTTAAAAATCGGGCAGGCGGCGTCCGAACCGGAATCGCCCCCCTCGGCGAGCACCACAATCGTATACTGCGGCTGCTCGGCGGGATAAAATCCGGAGAACCACGCGTGCACAATCTCCTGACCGTCGCGATATTGCCCCGTCTGCGCCGAAGCGGTTTTACCGCCCGCGCCGCCCTGCTCGGGACGGGCGTTCTTGCCGCTGCCCTGCTCCACAACGCCGATCATCATCTCTTTAACCTGCTGCGCGGCCGTTTCTCTGAAGACGCTGCGGGGCGAATAGGTCGCGGTTGCGGTAGTCACCGCCTTGCCGTCGGCCGTGGTGCCTGCCACAAGTCTGGGGGTGACCGCGCCGCCCCCGTTGGCGATAGCTGAAACGAGCGTGGCGATCTGCACCGGCGTGGCCGAGAGAATGCCCTGCCCAAAGCCAAAGTTCGCGACCGCCGCCGGGGCAACGAGCTCCTGTAGCGTGGGTAGGCTGCCTGCGGCGGTAAAGTAGCCGGGCGCCGCCTCAAACCGGGTGCCAAAGCCCAACTGCTGTGCTTTATAGGCCAACGCGGGGCCGCCAACCTCAAGCGCCAGCGAAATAAAATATGGGTTGCAGGAGTGATTAAGCGCGCCCTGCATATCCAGCGTGCCGTGTCCGTTGAGGTTATGGCATCGGAACAGCTGATCGATCACCTCGATCGCGCCGTTGCAGGTGTAGGTGCGCCCGGCAGAAAAGCCCGACTCAAGCGCGGTGGCGGCTGTGAGCAGCTTAAAAGTGGAGCCCACGCTGTAGGCGGCAAAGGCGCGGTTAAAAAACGGCGTCCGGTTGTCGGTCATCGCGTCGGCGGGATTGTTTGGGTTATACGCCGGCGCGCTGACCACTGCAAGAATATCGCCAGTGTAGGGGTCCATAATGATGATTGCGCCGCTCTCAACGTTCTTGGCGGCCTTCTCCGCAATTTCCTGAATATCGCGATCTAAGGTCAGCACCAGACCCGCGCCGCTGAGGTAGCCGCTATCCATAATCTCGGGCGGCGACGTTTCAAGACCCCGCTGAAGCGCGTCGGTGGCGTAGCGCATCTGCACCGCCCCACCCGCCGAGGTCAGCAGCGAATCATAAGCGCGCTCAAGCCCCGAAGCCCCCTGCCCCGTCGCGGGGTCGACCTGCCCGATGATATGCACGGCGGGCTGCTCATCGAGATAGCGCTTTGGCACCGGGAACACCTCGAGCCCCTTGGCATAGATGGCGGTTGTATCCACCTCCCACAAAAAGGGGCGCATTTGGGTGAGCTTTTGTTGCAGCTCGGCGCGCTTTTCGATCGGGGTGACTCGCATCAGCACATCGGCCGACTGCGAATTGGGCAGCACCGCGGCGATATTATCAGTCTCGATTCCCGTGAGCGGGCGCAGCTTGCGGTCGTAGATCATGCCGCGCGTCTCGGCAACCTTAAGCACCGTCGCCGACTGCTGGTGCGCCGCTTCGATGAGCGGCTCGGTCACCGCCAGCAGCGAAATGCGGGCAATCAGCAGGCCAAACAACAGCACGATGAGAGAAAATACCGCGAGAACACGCTTGTACATAGGGTTTGCGCCTCCAAAATGGTTTGACATTATTGTAGGCGTTTCTTGTCGGTTTAATACCTGACGCCGTTTTAGGCGGTGACAACCGCCAAAAACAGGCCGGATAAACAAATGCCGGCGGAAAACCAAGATGGCAAAACGGCATTGCCACACACGGCATTCGGTGGGCCCTCCGCACAAAAGCACATGGCACAGCGTTTGGCTAAAGGGTCCGCCCTGTTGACAGCTTCAACGCGTTTATATTGACAGATCCCTTCAAAGTGTTATAGTGAAAATAATCCATTATCAGCACCGAGG
>DALYYK010000087.1:0-8537 GCA_031983305.1 Candidatus Fimivivens sp.
GCGCCATCCGCCGGCAGGTGGCGGATCATCCTCATCGAGGACGCCGACCGCATGGGCCTGTCGCAGTTGTATCAGCTGCGTGGGCGGGTCGGGCGCGCAACCCGCCGCGCGTTTGCGTATCTGACCTTCCGCCCGATGAAGGCGCTGACCGAGATTGCCGCCAAGCGCTTGAATGCGATCAAGGAGTTTACGGCGTTCGGCTCGGGCTTTCGCATCGCGATGCGCGATATGGAGATCCGGGGCGCGGGCAGCGTTTTAGGCGCGCAGCAGCACGGGCATATGGAGGCGGTGGGCTACGAGATGTATCTGCGCCTGCTCTCCGAGGCGGTCGCCGAATCGAAGGGCGAGACGGTGCAAAAAAGCGCCGAATGCCAGGTGGATATTCCGGTCGATGCGCATATTCCCGAGGACTATATCGACAGCCTCTCGCTGCGGCTCGACGTCTACAAAAAAATTGCCGCCATTACGAACGAAACCGAATCAGCCGAGGTGCTCGACGAGCTGATCGACCGCTTCGGAGACCCGCCCAAGACGGTAGCTGGCCTTGTGGATGTGGCGCTCGTGCGCAACCGTGCCGCCGCGCTTGGCATCCGTGAGATCTCTCAACGCAACGGGCAGATGCTGTTTTATTTTGAACACATCAACCCCGAGCTGGCCGCCACCGTCGCCGGGCGCTTAAAGGGCCGCGTGCTGGTCAATGCGGGCGACAAGCCCTATATCGCGGTGCGCATGGTAAACGAAAGCGATTCGATTAACACCATCCGCGAGACGCTCGACGCTGCCCAGGGGCTATAGCAGTCGATCCGGATGCATGCGCCCCTTTGTGAATCCATCTCTTCAATTTTAACAAAGCTGCACGCGCCAACTGGCCGTGCAGCTTTTCGTTTAGTACAATATGCAGAAGTTCTCACAATTTAGTTGCCCAGTCTGGATAATTATAGCATAATAAAAACACTATATAAAAAAGAGGGAGTGACCATATGAAACACAACATTTTTATATCACTTTTAGTTATATTTTTATTATTTTTGTCAGGTTGTAATAATTCATCTGATATGGCCTCCTTAAATACACCCTCATCGTCAGTTAAAAATAGCGGGACTACTACCGAAGATGCCTCCGCAGAATCGCAGGCGGGTTTTGCGGGGGATACATCAACGCCCGTGAGTAGCGCTACGGTACTAGAGCCTGCCGCTTCCGGCACGCTCGCCGCACCCAGCGAAAATAGCGGCAGCCAAACCGTCGGCGGTAGCAGCACATCGCTCTTAGATGTGCCCGATCTGCCAAACCCCACGCAGGAGATTGTTATTCCCGCACCGGTGCCCGCCTACACTACCGCAGAGAATATCATGAACAACACCCTCTCGAGCGCCTACCACGGTGAGCGGCTGGTCTCAATCCACGCATTCGATGTTAAAAACCATCTCACCGCACGCTACAATATCGCCGCAACGATGGCAAGCTTTGACGAGCGCTATTTTGCCGCGCTGCTTGAAAATGCCGACGCCACCCCCAAGGCCGCTGACCGTGCATTCATCCTGTTTACCGATAAAGGGCGGCATTATATTTATCTTGATCAGGGCGCACCGCCTGAGCTGATCACAATTTGGGAAGCGATCTATAGCAGAGATGCCGCGAAAAATATGCACTGGCTGACCCACATGACCACAAGTAAAATTGTAAAAATCAACTTTGGCGGCTGGAGTCGCGACGCCGATACATCCATCGGCCTGGCAGTGGAGGATAGCGCCACCATCGCCGAAATTTCAGATTTCCTTAAAGCCCACTTGTCCGTCAACGCCCAAAAGCCGATTGAACTATTTGATGGGGCTTTTAATCCATCGACGGTGGCGGGTTTATACGATTTGATCATAGAATTTGACAACGGCATCCGGTATTTTCTCATGGGCTACGGCGACTATGGTCAGATCGATATGGGCGGCTCTCACATCAGCATTTATACGAGCGATTTGGGTAAAACCATCTCTTACACCCTTAACGAGGGTGCGGCGGGACATCTGCGCGATCTTATGGAAGAAAGGCAGATAGAATTCTGGCAGAAAAACGGTTACCCCACTCGAATGAATGTCAAAATTCTACCCGCCAACTCCGCTGACAGTAAGCTCGTTTACAGTAAAGATTTAAAGGTGCCGATGCGCGTCACAAACGGCAGCGAGAAAACGATCACCGTCACGACCGACTTTGTAACCCGGCGATACCGCCCCAGTGAGCGAGATTGGGAATACATCCCCTGGGGCGAGGGGCATTTCGGGGAGGTGTCAGCCAGTATCCCCGCAAAGAGCAGCGCCGAGATCGAGATTCCGTTTGGTGTATTCGATCTGCCGGGTGACGGCAAGGGCAAATATCAGACCTTTTTCTGGGTGGACCACAATTTTGAAATTGTAGGTGTATATGTCCTCGAGTAGCTTCAATAAAAGCCGTATTACAGCCCTTTTTAAAAAAATTGAAGTTGAAAATCGTTTTCTAATTCAGTATACTTTAAACATTCTAATATACTTCGCGCCCAACAAAACCGCTCGCCTTATATATCGTGGGGACCCCGATCCAACCGATGACGCTTCCCCTACGAACAGCGGCGCTGTTGTGCCTCGCCCAACCTATGTACGAATGCGCTCAGGCCCGCCCTGTAACGCAGCTCAATATTCCGCAGGAGAGTGAAACATGAAAACGCTACAACTACGCAATGTGACCATCGGTTCCGGCGCGCCCAAAGTGATCGTCCCCATCGTCGCCTCGACAGCCAAGGGCATTATCGCCAAGGCCAAAGAGATCAGTCCGCTTCCGTTTGATATGGTGGAGTGGCGGGTCGACTTTTTTGAGAACGTCTTCCAATCCGACCGGCTGCTTGAGGTGCTGCACGACCTGCGCGCGGCGCTTGGCGAAACGCCTATTTTGTTCACCTTCCGCACTAAAAAAGAGGGCGGCGAAAAAGAAATCGGCATGGCCGAATACACAGCCCTCAATAAGCTGGTCGCATGCTCGGGCTGCGTCGACGCCATAGATGTCGAGATTTTTTCGGGCGATGCCATCGTCCTTGAAAATATTAAAAATATTCACGAAGCGGGTGTTATCGTCGTCGGCTCGAACCACGACTTTAGCGGGACGCCGGACAAGGATGATCTGCTCTACCGCATGCGCAAAATGCAGGATATGGGTGCGGATATCCCCAAAATAGCGGTCATGCCCAAAAGCCGGGCTGACGTGCTGACGCTTTTGTGCGCCACCGAAGAGATGTATTCCAAATACGCCGACAGGCCGATCATGACCATGTCGATGTCAGGGCTCGGGGCTATCAGCCGTGTCTGCGGCGAGGTGTTCGGTTCGGCGATGACCTTCGGCGCCGTCGGTCAGGTGTCTGCCCCCGGGCAGATTGCGGTTGAACGGCTCAATACTGTGCTGGATATCCTGCATCAATCTTTTTAATGAACCAAATACACAGGGGGCGGCTGACTCAGCCGCCCCCTGTGTTTGCTATAAAACGTGCTATGACAAAATCATAGGCTTAAATACCCTTACCCCACAGCACTGCTTATAAATCCCAGCTAAAAAGAAAGGTCTTGTCTTTGATCAGCGGCCTCGCCACGCCCACGAGATCACATATCTCGCTGTTGAGCAATGCTTGTGCCCTTTGGGCGGTCCGTATGCCGCCGGTGCAATCGACCAAAACGCCATATTTAGCAACGCTGTCACGAATTGCCTTTGAATAGGGTGCGAAATAGGCGGTATCATTGTCGTCCGCACCGATGCCGTAAATACAATGGTTGCCCGATACGCTAAGCCAGTCCACCCGCATTTTAGCCAATTGCTCTGCGACCCAAACGCTGTCTGCCAGCGTCAGCCCCACCTCGGGCGCGCCGGGCATCTGATCCGCCGCACCCAGCCGCACCGACAGCGGGTGACCGCCAATAACCGCCTTGACCGCTTCGACAATCTCGAAAAGCAGCCTTGCGCGGTTTTCTAGCGCCCCGCCATACGCATCGCTTCTTCGGTTGGTCATGGGGCTGAGAAATTGCCCAATCAAATAACCGTGGCAGGCGTAAATTTGAACGCCCCCGCTATATTTTGCGAGTGTAACCGCGCGCCCCGCCGCATCGGCGAAGGCCTGTACTATCGATGTAATTTCGTCATGCTTCAACGCCTGTGAATCGTGTTTAATCAAATCGCGCGGCGTTCTCAGCCCGGAGGGCGAAACGAGCTTAAAATCTTGACAGGCCAGCAGCGTTTCTGACGACGCGCCCGCCCCAGCAAAGTTGAGCTGCGCCACCACCGGTATATCCCGCTGCCGAAACAGCGCAGTCAGCGGCTCAAGCGCCAGCGCGCTGGCGTCGTCATACAGCCGGAATTGATTAAGCTTGTTGCGCCCCCACGGGTGCACCGCATGCTGCTCGACCACCGTCATGCCTGCGCCCGATTCGGCGTAGCCGCGATATATTTCGAGGCTTCTTGGCGTCGGTAGCCCGTCTTCATCGGCTGAATTACTGACAACGGGTGCTGCAACCACCCTGTTGTGCAGCGACATATTCCCGGCTATGCACTTGTCTTTTAACATCCCGATCTCTCCCACGCACTATTTTATAGAGGTATTATAGCAGATCGGCAGTTTAAAAATCTTCTCGATTTGAGCTATTCAATTTTAACCCGCCTCGCAACCGCAGTCGGTCGGCGAATGCCGTACCATTTACTTAGTCGGCGGAACGGGTTGGCTCGGCGGCGCGCTGCCCGCACAAATGGCAATACCACATCAGCGCGCCCAGCGCCGCGCCGCCCAATATATTGCCGAGCGTCACCGGCAGCAGATTGTTCAGCAGGCCGCCCGCCGTGATGGCGGATACATTAACCCCCGCCTCCATAGCCGCCGATACGTAGGACGGATTGGTCAGCGCAAGCAAGCCCGCGGGAATATAATACATATTGGCCACGCAATGCTCAAAGCCGCAGATGACAAACAGTGCCACCGGCAGGTAAGCGCCCATCAGTTTGCCGCCCGTGTCTTTGGCCGAGGAGGCCATCAGTGTTCCCGCACAGACAAGCAGATTACACATGATGCCCAGCAGCACCGCGCCGCCGAAAGGCAATGTGCATTTGGACGCTGCCGCGCGGAGGGTCTGGATGGCCAGCGCCCCGTTCCCCACATTCAGCTGCCCCGACCAGACGCAGAAGGCGCCCGTCAGCGCCGCGCCTATAAAATTACCGAAGTAAGTAAGGCCCCAGTTGCGCAGCATTCCGGGCACCGACGCCCGCCTCTCAAGCACTGAAATAACGATGAGGCAATTGCCGGTGAACAGCTCAAAGCCCATAATCGCCACAATGCCAAGACCGAAGGGGAACAACAGCCCGCCGATCAACTTGGCCGCCGCCGGATTTGTCACCGCACAGGCCGCCATGTTGGCAACCGCGCTGCCCGTCGCAATGATAATGCCCGCAAAAATGCCCAAAAGCAACAGCCTCAGCGAGGATGTCTTGGTTTTAACGGTTCCCGTCCTGGCATAATTGGCGGTGATTTCCGCCGGAGTAAAGTAATTCATCGGTGTGCTTTCCTCCTATAATATGGCGTTTATAGATCCAAAAAACATTTTTGTACAAAAAAAAGCGAACCGGCTCAAAGCAGCGCGGCCTTTAAAGCAACGCTCGAAGCAAGACCCCTTGTTTGCTTTATTCTATCGTCTTAGACCTCAGTCGGTAAATAGTATTCATTTCTCATTTCACCATCCGGCCTTTATTTTGTAAAGAGGATTTTGAAATTTGCTTAACAAAGTGATTTTGACTGCCAACGGATATAATACGGCGGCTTTGCAATGATAAATAGACGCTTATTTGGCGGTACGCCTCGCCCGCCCCCGGAATATGCTGCTATAAGAGGTGATATCTATGAAAATACAAGCCACTGTGCGTAAAGTTGAGCACAATACGTTATATGTTTATGATCACACTATGCTGCAAATTACGGTTGTACACACCCCCGATGCATGCCGCTTTCACGTCGGAGATCTGGTCTGTATTCAATATAGCGGCGCAATGACCATGAGTATTCCGCCGCAGGTGACCGCGACCAGTATATCGATTCTTCCCGGTGGCCCAAGCCGCCATAATGGTTGCTAGCTTGAACGCGTCTTGTCAATTCTTTCAAGCAAAATAAAAAACCGCTTAAAGAATTCGCATTCTTAAGCGGTTTTTCTGTGGACACCGTGGAAAAAAGATTTCTTATCTTTCTCCAAAGAGAGCGCCAAATTCTCAAAATAAATCAGATTCTCCGCAGGCAATGACCAATTTTATGATGCCATAAATCCTCAGACTCTTCACGGCCGTGTTCAAATAATTATGCGGCTGTTTTCGGTCGATGTACTTGCCATTGATAATTCCTGCCCTGTTTTCTGATGAAAGGCGGCGGGAGCTTCTTCGGTTGAACCATATCTGGCGGCGGCTTTAAATGGATGATTTGTTTCTGCGCCAATGGTTTTGGCGAAGCGGAGCGCTCCAGAAACGGGTAAGCCTGCCAGCATGAAATGGACTGTTTTCGCATATTTTTCATTCTTTTGCCGGTTGGAATTATTGTGAGAATTTCACTGTAGCCACTGCCAGTGCCTCGGAGCAGAGTATCCCCTTGGTGGGGAGGCTCACACGCTGTCACAAACGGCTCACACGCCGTTTCAACTGATGTGGTGGTGTCTACTGCTTCATCGATGCGGCTATCGCTTACAGGGGCGCAGCTGGGTTCCACGTTTTCGGAGCAAATTTCTGCATGGAGGGTCTCGGCAAAGGCATCCTCCTGAATGGCATTCATGAGCGACAGCTTGGAAAGGTTCCGTTCCACCGCAAGGTCAATATAAAACGAACGCTGCGCATCGGTTTCACAGCACTCCAGTATCACGGCATTTTGTGTCCAGCCAAGGGACTGTGCCCTGCTCATAAGAGCCGGGCTGTTTTCATAAGTGCGGTAAAAGTCACGCATCCTGCGGAGATTGCGAAGAGAGAAGCCTTTCAGCGATGGAAACCGGTCGGCGAGCATCTCAGACAAATGCGTAATAAACGCTTTTTCTCCCTGACGGCAGATACATTGACCGATCCTCGTATAAAGCTCCAGCAGTGCCCGATTGCAGGGCTTTTCATCTTTTTCATAGCATTCAGCTACCGCAGAGGCAATCTGTTCCAGATACAGGGCACTGTTTTTTTTCAATGCTTTCATAGGTTTCTCCTTTCCGGCTCCGTGGGAGCCTGTTTTTTTATGTACCCAGCAGAGCAAGCTCCGCCGGTGAAATGCTTGGAATTGTTAGTAGCTTTGTTTCATTTCAAGGCCGCCGTCCTGTTGTGCAGTTGCTTCATCCATATGAACGCCCAGCCGGTTGGGAAGATAATCACTCAGCCAAGTGCCGCCGAAAGCACTGTGTGACTGCAAACGCCATATGGCGAGCTTTCCCATATGCAAATCCACATTTTCCATAGAAAACAGCAGATTGGTGCAGCCGTCATGCTCAAAAGCGAAAACATCCTTGAAGGTATCGCCGTTTTGCAGAATTCCTTCCTGTGTCAGCAGCTCGTTGATGCCGTTTACCCATTCTGAAAGCTCCCCGCCGCAGCCTTGAAGAATCAGTCCCTCATGGTCTGTCATGGTGCGAAGCTCATCTGTCGTAATCCGTTTCACGGTGCATCCTCCTTTCATTCCATCCTCATGCCGAACTGCGGAGTGGGACTTTCCTCCGGCTCAGACGGTGCTGGACGCGAGAGCACCGAGAAGCTGTCCTCTCCGGGAACGACACCGAGGGTGCGTCCATTGTCAAAGGTGCAGTGAAGCGTGCCGATGTCATCTACAAAATTTACAGTTCCTTCCGTTCCCGGCGCAATGGGCGCATAGGGGTCATCCATACTATTGAGTCGGATGCGGGTTCCGCTGGGATACCGCTCCTTCATCCGCTGTGCTTTTTGGTAATCGAAAAACATTTTCATTCCTCCTGATATGCTTTGAATTTATGTTCAGCTACTTATGGGATATAGAAAATCAGGTGCAGGATATTTCACCGCACCTGATTGCTGTTGCCCTTATATGATCTGCTCAATCTCCGTTCCGTCCTTGAAACGGATGAGCAGTTTTTCTTCGCTGAGTACCGTAATGGCGCTGATCAGCTGCCGCACCGTGACCTCGTCAAAGGCAGTGATGCCGGTGTCCGCCGATTCCAGCTCGGCGGCAAGCTGCTCTGCACGCTCGTCCGCCTGTTCGGTATCCTGCTTATTTTTCTCCAGCTCGCTCCGTTTTGCCACCAGTGCGGAGAATTCCATACTGACCTTCTTCAGTTCCTCATCGTATTGGGTGGAATCCGCTCCCACGGCGGCGGCAAGCTGAAGGAGCCGGTACTGCTGTTCCCGCAGTTGAGAAAGCCTGCTGTCGATGGCTGCAAGGCTGGTTTCGCCATTTCCCGGCAAAAGGGCTGTTCGGATGCTGTCCTGCAGAATTGCTTTCAAGCTCTTTTGGCTGAACATTTCGTTCATGGCACTGACCACCGCAGTGTGAATCCTGTTTTCCT
>DALYYK010000088.1:0-8518 GCA_031983305.1 Candidatus Fimivivens sp.
AGTCAGCGACGCCGGTGGCCTCCTGCACGAGAGACGCGCCAGTGTGGTTAAACAGAATGTTGTAGCCATCGGGCGTCTTGGACATGATCTCCTTGGCCGCGACAATACCGCTGCCGCCGGTCAGATTGACAACGACAAAGTTCTGGCCGAATTTCTCCTGAAGCTTTTGGCTCATCAGGCGGCAATAGGTGTCGGTGTCGCCGCCCGCGTTGTAGGGCAGTGTGACGGTGACGGTTTTCTTGGGCCATTGGACCTCTTGGGCGGCCGATGCGGCGCCGCTTGAGGTGGGGGTTGACGAGGCGGAGGGCGCTGTGGAAGCGCCGCCGCAGCCTGCGGCAAGAAGGGCAATAGCCCCAGCGAGCGCAACAGAAAGAATGCTTGTCTTTTTCATAACGAATTCTCCTTTTCCTTTTTTGGTTATCTTAATCGTGGTAGATACCGTCTATAACCTCATAGCCTTTTTCGGTCAACGCCTTGTCCACCCACGCGCGGTTTGCGGTGCCGTTTCTGGCGGCGACAAGCTTTGCTTCGTCGGCGGCTTGAAACTTTTTCGCCTCGGCCAGCACTATCGCTGCGTCCCCGCGCGGAATGACGATGACGCCGTCGGGGTCGGCGAGGATGATATCCCCGGGGTTGACGCTGATGTTGCCGCAGGATACCGGCACATTGACCTCACCCGGGCCTTCCTTATACGGCCCGCCCGGATTGGTGCCGGTCGCGTAGACCGGAAAATCCCACTTGCCGATCTCGTCGATATCGCGGATCGGCCCGTCGAGCACGATGCCCGCGACCTTTTTGTGGTGGTAGAGATACGCCATCATAATTTCGCCGATCAGCGCGCGGGCGCTGCCGCCCTCGTTGGCGACGACGAGAAAGTCGCCCTCCTGCGCGATGTTCAGCGCCGCGTGAATAGTCAGGTTATCTCCCGCGCAGGTTTTGACGGTCAGCGCGGGGCCTACGGTCATCTGCGCCTTGGGGCTGCTCATCAGCCGGATGCGCGGGTCCATTCCGCAGGAGCGCCCCATCACATCCGCGACGTTCGCGGCCGGAATCGTTTTAAATTCCGCCATCACCTCGGCATCGGGCAGCGCGCGCTTTAGAAAAATTCTCTTGCCTACAGCCATCTGTTTTATGCCTCCTATGCCTGTTTTCTCATCAGCGTGACGATCTCGCCCCAGCCCGAGGGCTTGGCGGCGTTATATTTCTCGCTGAAGCGATAGTCCTCGATTAACTCGTGCTTGTGCTTGGCGGCTATGGTCATTGCGCCGTCAAGGCCGCTCTCATCCATCAGCTGAAGCGAGCCCTTAAGCTCTGCGGCGCGCCGCTTGGCGTGAATGGCCGTGCTTGTGACCAGGCGCTTCAGGTGGTCGGTAAACGCGATACCATCCATTGAGGTCGCTATGGAGCTGACGACGTCGTCGGTCACGCTGTAGGCGTCGGCCGCTTGCAGCATTTCATACATCAGCGCCGCCATACCCTTCATATAGATGCTGCGCACCAGCTTGATGGCCGAGGCCGCGCCCGCGCCGCCCTCGACGCAGGTGATGCGCATACCAAACGGCGTCATGGCGTCATAAAGCGCCTTTGCGCCGTTGCCCGAGGCCGTGATCGGTACCCGGTGCTGATCCTGCGGCAGTGAGCCGAGCATGGCCGCGTCGGCGAACAGCACGCCGGTGGGCGCGAGCAGTGCCCAGATCTCTTGCTTCGTCTTGGGGGTAGAGGCGCTGACGTCGGCGTAAATCTGCCCTTTTCGCAGATAGGGCAACACCGATTTGCACACCTCCAGCGTGTAGCTGGAAGGGACAGCGGCGAAGAGGATATCCGCCTGCTCGGCGACCGCCTTGACCGAATCGCGCAGTGTCACGCCCGCTTCTTCTGCGCGCTGCCGCACGGTTGGGCCGAAGGCTTCGTGGGTGGCCAGCGTGTCATACGCGACGATGCCCTCGATTCCCTCCCGGCGCAAGCCGCTGCAAATGCAGAACGCCGCCTCGCCAAAGCCTATAAATCCGATTTTCATATGTAACAGGTCTCCTTTGCTCTGACAAAGACCCGAAATGGCCTTTGTCACGGTGGGTTTGGTTTTTATTTTACCGCACCCTACTATAGAGCAAATTTTATGCCAAATCAAAAAATGTATTTTTAAGGAAGATTATCGGCTTATTTTGGTGATGTAGGACAATAGTGCACATTGATAATTATGCATTGTGTTAAAGCGATTTAAAATGTTTTATTTCATATAGAATCGCTTCGTTTCAAAATGAAATAAAACCATCCCACAAAAGCGCTGTCTCTGTCACGCATCGGCCGACCGGGACTTTTCCCGCCGACCGTGCCATAACGCGCCGGATGTCAGATGGTTTTGTAATGCCATTTTGTTGAAGCGTCTTGGCAAAAGCGTTCTATCGCATCTTGTGTCGTCTGTTTGGGCTCAACCGCGGCGCTGCACGCCGGTTATGGCTAAAAGCTTAGAAACAGCAATAGGCTTGGCGCGAATATTGGCGCAAGGTGCGGGGGGGTGGGAGGACGCTTACCCAAGACATACAACGCGGCTGGCTGCGAAATAGACCGCCGAGAAGGTTTTGTTTTAAGATGTTTGGACTATATGTCCTCGACGTCGGTCTGCATCGCTCTCATTCTGCGCCACAGTGTTGTTTTGCTCAGTCCCAGCAGTTGTGCAGCCTGTGTTGTGTTGCCGCCGGTCTGCTCAAGGGCGTCCATAATCATCTGCCGCTCCACATCCTTAACCGAATGAGCTGTCTCTGGACCTGCCGATGCGGGCTGCGCTTTTGGCGGCACATCCTTTTCAGACAGCTTTAGCACCTGCCGCACATCCTCTTCGGTGATGATGTCGTTATCGCACAGCACGTCGAGCCGTTCGGTGATGTTAGAAAGCTGCCGGATATTGCCCGGCCAGTCATATTGCATCATCAGCGTCTGAGCGCGCGTCGTCAGCGACTTGCGGCCGTGTAAAAAATGGCGTACGAGCGTCGGAATATCCTCAGCGCGCTCGCGCAGCGGCGGAATAAAAAGCTCCAGCACACAGACGCGATAATATAGATCCTCACGGAACCGGCCCGCCGCAATCTCCTGCTTGAGATCCTTATTGCAGGCGGCGATAATGCGCACGTCAATCGGTATAACCTTGTCGTCGCCGATGCGGGTCACCTCTTTTTCTTGCAGCACCCGCAGGAGCTTGACCTGCACGTCGGGCGACATCTCGCTGATCTCATCAAGAAATACGGTACCCTTGTGCGCCAGCTCAAAAATGCCGGCCTTGCCCTCGCTGCGCGCGCCGGTAAACGCGCCCCGCACATAGCCAAACAGCTCGCTTTCAAGAATATTCTGTGGCAGCGCGGCGCAATTGATAGCGACAAAAGGCTCGTGCCGACGCTCGCTGTGATTGTGAATGCCCTGCGTGAACATCTCTTTGCCTACGCCGGTTTCGCCGGTTATCAGCACGGCGCTGTCGGCCCGCGCATAGCGCCGCGCGATGCGCTTGGCTTCCTCAAGCGCCGCTGAAGCCCCCAATATATCTGAAAAATCTTTTTTTGCGCGGTGACCGCGCCCAAGCGCACGCTTTCGGATATGGCTGTCGAGCGAGCGAATGGTATTTTCCTCCTGTAGTGTGATGACCGCACCCGCGGCCTTGCCTTGCAGGCGAATGGCTTGACAGCTACATACGATGGATGTGCCGTGCAGCGAGAACAGCTCGCCATAGAAATTTTCGCCGTCCCGCACGGCCTGCAAAATTTTGTCGGCGTCAATTAAGTCGCCAATCTGTATGCCGTTGCCGCACCGCAACAGATTTCTTGCAATGCGGTTGGTGTGTAGAATGATGCCGTCGCTGTCGACGCTGACAATGCCTTCGCCTACGCTGTTCAGTACGGTCGAAAGCAGTCCGAGCTGCCCGCTGCGCTCCTCCTCAATCCGCAGGCTGTAGAGCGCCTCATCGAGCGCCTGACTCACCTCGCTGTCATCGGGTTCGGTGGAATAGTAGGGGAAGCCGTACGTCCGGCAGACGGCCTGCACCTGGAATCCCCCCAAAAATGCCTGCACACCAGCCTGTACGCCCTGGTGAAAGGCCGCTTCAAACTGCTCGCCATCAACTACCTCATAGATGAGCACCTGCTCGCCTGTGACGCTGACATATTTTCGCATCGTCTCGCAGCTGCGGTGAAAGCCGATCACCGCCACGCGGTCGTACAGGGGCTTAAGACGCTGCATGGCCAAAAATACACTTAAAAAGCTGTGGCGCACATCGACAATGGGCACCTCCAGAAAGCGGCGGAGATATTCCGCCGTTCCGCCTCGGCAGATGATGACCCGCGCACCCGCGTGGATGCACTTTTCGGCTTGTGCCAGCGCCCGAGCCGTCGTCAGTTCGTAGATGGGAATATTGCCATAACCGCGTTGCTGCAATACCTTTTGGCAGCTTGCCGTCATGCCAGGGGTTGTCGAGAACAGAACTATCTTTTCGCTCATGTGCCTCACTCCTTTCAAAATTTACCGTATTAGTGCCGTAATCCATGCTCAATTCAGCTTGAAACATGGGCACGGGTATTTGAAACAGATTGTTTGTGACTGAAAAAGCCGTCCATTATGTTATACCAAAATAATACCGACATTTCACCAAAAAGGAAGAAATTTTGACATGGCCTCAACATTGAACAACTTTATTGGACTGATCCTCGGATTTGGCAGCCTGAAAAATAAAAACAGCAGGTGGGTGCGCCTTATCCGCCCAGCCTGTCAAAAAGCCGCCAATAGATTCATCGGTAGATTTCAGCCCTGCGATATTTTCTACCCTGATCGGAACAGAAAATGGCGCATATTATCCGCTGTCGGGGACACGGGCCGCGTTCAACATTAAAATGTCTTTTTTCTCTTTTTTCTCGCGTGCCTCTGTGTCAAATCCTTTTAAACACCGAAAATGTGCGTGAATTGATAAGTTAAAGAGAATAAATTGCACTGCTTCCACAGGGCGGGCTATAATGAATTCACAAAACAGTGCATTGGAACTGGTTAATATTTGAAAGGGATTGATGATACTATGTCTAAAATCAACGCTCAAATCAAACTGATCGCGCTTATGATAAGCGCATTGCTCTCACTCAGCGCTTTGTCTGGCTGCGGCGGCGCGCCCGCTTCTTCCACCGCGCCTACCCCTGCGCCTGCTTCGTCAAGCGCGACCGCTTCATTGGAACCGGCTTCCTCCTCCGAGGCGGCTTCTTCTGCGTCGGTTGATGACGGCTCGCCCAAGACCAGCAAGGAAAGTCCCGTCTACGTCTCGGGCGAAATGCCCAAAATCACCGGCCCGGTGCTGGTTGCCTCGGCAGGACAGGGTGGTGACACGCAAGCGATGGATACCGTGCTGACCAAGGCCGGTATTGAGCATACGATTAAGGCTACCGCCACCGCCGCCGACATTGCCGCCGCCAAGACCGTTTTTATCGTGGTCGGCGCCAGCATGAAGGGGCTCGGCGCTGCCGGTGTTTCGATGGAGCAGGAGCTTGCCCGCGCTAAGGCGATGCTTGCGGGCGCTTCGGATGACACCGTTATCATCTGCGCGCACATTGGCGGCGACGCGCGCCGGGGCGACACCTCCGATCCGTTCATCGACCTCGTCATGCCTGAGAGCGACGCGCTATTCGCTGTCGAGACCGGCAACGCTGATGGCAGACTGACCCAGCTTGCCAACGAAAACGGCGTGCCCTACACGCTGATCTATGCGATTGCCAGCGGCATTAATGCCGCTAAGGATATGACCGCCTGATTTTCATTCTTAAACAGCGTTAAAAAGGAGGCTTTTGCGTGCAGATAGAGGGCATTGTTTTCCTCGTCATGCTCGGTGTGTTTCTGTTGGGGAATTTTTTGCTCAAGCTGCCGGTCAGCCTGTCGATGGTGGCCGGTGCGGTTGCGGGTGCGCTCGCGGCGGGTGAGGGTATCCCACTGCGTCATCTAGTGGAGGGCACCTTCGTTTATCTCGACACCGTTTTAATCATTGCTACCGCCATGGTTTTTATGACCGTTGTGCAGGCATCGGGCATGCTCGACGCACTGGCCGAGATGATCGTCTCACGGTTTTACAAAGTTCCCGCCGTCATGCTGGTGCTCTTGATGCTCATTGTCATGTTCCCGGGTATGGTTACCGGCTCCTCAACGGCGTCGGTGCTGTCGGCGGGCGCCATCGTTGCGCCGATTCTGCTTTTAATGGGGCTGCCCGCACCGGTTGCAGGGGCGTTCCTGGCCATCGGCTCAATTTTGGGTATGGCGGCGCCCCCGGTCAATATTCCGGCTATGCTGATTACCGGCGGTGTGGATATGCCCTACATAGGCTTTGAAGGGCCTCTGTTTGTACTTACCTTTGCGGCGGGCGTCATCACGGCGCTGCTGCTGGGGCTGCGGCATTGCCGCAATCTTGATTACGCCGTCATCGGTCGGGAGCTCGACCACGAAACCGGCAAAAAGTACGGCTTTAAACTCTATCTGCCGATGCTTCTGCTAATCGGGCTGATGCTGGCCTGCCGCATCTGGCCCACCGTGATGCCCACCCTTGGCATGCCACTGATTTTCCTCATCAGCGCAGGGGTTGGGTGTTTCACCGGGCGGCATTTTAGCGCGCTTTCTTCGGTTCGCGAGGCAATGCGCACCACCGTGCCGGTGCTCGGTAAGCTGATGGGCGTCGGGATGTTCATTCAGGTTATGACGCTGACCGGCGTGCGCGGCTTCATCGTTGATAGCTGCCTGGGGTTAAACGCCGCCATGCTTTATCTGGCTATCTGCACCATCATGCCCGCATTTGGTGCGGTGTCCTCTTACGGGGCGGCTTCGGTGCTGGGTGTGCCGTTTATGCTCGCGCTGCTTTCAACCGGCAACCAGACCGTTATCGCGGCGTCTCTGGCCTTTATCGCCTGCATGGGCGACCTGATGCCTCCGACCGCGCTGGCTGGCAATTATGCCGCTCAGATTGTCAAGCAGCGCTATTCAAAGGTGTTGCCGCACTGCGTACTGCCACTTTTAGTATGCCTGCTGTTAGGGCTTTTGTTTCTGCTTAAATCCGGGAGCCTCGGCTTCCTCGTGCCATAACGGGAGGGAAAGACGATGCTTTATATCTATCTTGCGATTATCCTGTTTTTATTGGTGTTTATCATCTGGAACATGCTCACCGAAAAAAATCTGCTTTTACAGATTGACGCCGCGCTGGTTATCATTCCGTTGGTGCTGCGGCTGCTACTGATTAAGTAAAGGAGGGCGGGGAACATATGACGATTACCATGAAAAAACCGCTGTTTTCAGCGGCGGCGCTGCTACTGGTCTGTGCCGCCTGCATCGTGTCGCTGACGGTGACCTTCCGCTCAATGCGGCAAAAGGAACCGATTTACCCGGGCGAGGGTGTCACTGAGATACGGATGCTGTCCGACTGGTTCGCGGGCTTGAAGGGTACGGCGGGGGATACCGAGGTGTATATCCTCAAGGGCGAGCAGCCCGGCGGGTCGATGCTGGTGCTTGGCGGCACCCACCCCAACGAGCCCTCGGGCCTGCTGGCGGCGACGCTGCTCATCGAGAATGCCCGTCCTAAAACCGGCACGCTCTATGTCATCAACCGCACCAACGCCGCCGCCTATACCTGCACCGACCCGCAGGAGGGCGCGCCGATGCGCTTTAGCATCGATACGCCGGGCGGTCAGCGGTGGTTCCGCTACGGTTCGCGTGCGACCAACCCTATCTATCAGTGGCCCGACCCCGAGATTTATGTCCACGCCTCGTCGGGGCAGCGGCTGTCGGGTAGCGAGACGCGCAACCTCAACCGTTCTTATCCCGGCCGCCCTGACGGCACGCTGACCGAAAAGATTGCCTATGGCGTTGTGCAGCTCATCAAGGCGGAGAACATCGCCGTTGAGGTGGACCTGCACGAGGCGTCGCCCGAATATCCGACCATCAATGCCATGGTCTCGCACGAAAACGCCATGAGTCTGGCCTCCAACGCCATGATCAACATGCAGCTCGATGGCATGGAGATCAGCCTTGAGCCTTCGCCGAAGAACCTGCATGGTTTGACCCACCGCGAAATTGGTGATTTTACCAGCGCCTACGCGCTGCTGATGGAGACCTCGAACCCCGCGCAGGGGCGTTTGCGCGGCAGAACCGACGCTGAGCTGGTCGTCACCGGCAAGGATAAATTCTACCTCAAGGCGGCGGGCTATGGGCGACTTTACGTTCCATATGATGAGAACGGTAACCCGATTTCGGAGCGCGTCGCCCGTCAGATCACCGGCATCGCCGCTTTTGCGGATTCCTATACCGAATTGGGGCTTGGCGGCGAAAAGGGCGGTATCGATTTAGGTGACCTGCCCGATTATGAGACACTCGCAGCGGATATCGGCCCCTATCTGACGCCCAAAAATTAAGACACATAAACCCAGAGGCCGTTTTGCCTGTGGCGGCGTCATCTGCCTTGCCACAGGCAGAACGGTCTTGCTATCTTTGTTGTGTACCAATGAATGTTTATAATCGGAGG
>DALYYK010000089.1:0-8374 GCA_031983305.1 Candidatus Fimivivens sp.
GCCGCCTCGGTCATGAGCAAAAAGCTCGCGTCGGGAGCCGACGGCATTGTGCTCGACGTCAAAACCGGTAGCGGCGCGTTTATGAAGACGGTCACCGATGCGGTGGCGCTGGCCGAGGAGATGGTGTCGATCGGTATTCATACCGGCAGAAAGGCCGCCGCGCTGATCACCGACATGGACTGTCCGCTGGGGCATGCCATCGGCAACACGCTGGAGGTCATCGAGGCGGTGGATACGCTGTGCGGACATGGCCCGGCCGACCTGACGGCGGTGTCGCTCGAGCTGGCCGCCAATATGCTGTATCTGGGCGGCAAGGGGGCTATTGCCGATTGCCGCGCGCTGGCGCAAGAAGCATTGGACAGCGGCAGCGCCTTTGATACGCTGTGCGCGATGGTCAACGCGCAGGGAGGCGACAGTGCGGTGCTGCGCGATGCATCGCGGTTTGCGCAGGCGGGCATTGCCCACACCATTCGGGCGCAACGCGCGGGCTATATCGCGGCGATGAACACCGAGGAGATCGGCAACGCCTCGGTGCTGCTGGGCGCGGGGCGTGAGACAACCGAGAGTGCCATCGATTTTGCCGCCGGAATCCTCCTACATGCCAAAACCGGCCAATGGGTCGAAGCGGGCGCACCGCTCGCCACCGTCTATACCGACCGGTCCGATGCGGTGGCCCCGGCTGAGGCAAGATTTTTGTCTGCGCTGCATATCGACAGCGTGCCGCCCATCAAAAGACCGCTCATTTTCGCACGGGTCAGCGCCGATGGCGTGGACTATTACGAGTGACCATTGAGCGGGTCATACAGCAATAAAACGACAGCGCATGGCGAATAAAATAGCGTCACGCGCTGTCGTTTTGTGTGCTCTACAGCCATAAAAAATGCGCCGCCGCCCTTTTTATGGCGGCGACGCGTGCGCAGGGTCCAACAGTATGCCGATCAGCGCGATGCGGAGGCCTGCTTGGCGTTATCCACACACCAGAAGGCCAGCGTGGCAATGACGATAACGCCGCCCGCAATGGCCGGCAAGCCGGGCACCTCGTGCAGGAACAGCGCCACCCACACCGGGTTGAATATCGGCTCAAGCATGCAGATGAGCGAGACGGCGATGGGTGGGCAATGGCGGGCGCCCACCGCAAACAGCGCATAGGGAATACCCAGCTGGAACACGCCCAGAAACAAGACCGCCCCCACCGAAGGCCAGGAAAACTGCGGCGGAAAGACAAGCACAAACGGCAGGCCGATCAGCATGCTGAACAGATGCCCGAACAGCACGCCGCTCATGCTTTCGTGCAGCGAGCCGGATCCGCATGCAAAGACAAAGACGCAGGCAAGCATGACGGCTGAGAGCAGCGCCAGCACATTGCCCAGAATGCCGCCAGGGGATAGTTCATCAAAGAAAAACAGCGCCACACCGCCCATCACCATCGCGACAACCGCCGCGTTGCGCTTGGTAATATGCTCGTGCTTAAACAGCGTGCAGAACAGCAGCACAAAAATGGGGTTTGCCGACTGGAGCACAATGGCGTTGGCGGCGGTGGTCAGCTTGTTGGCCCCCACAAACAGCGCGCAGGTGGCACCCAGGAAAAAGCCGGTCAGAAGTGTTTGCCGGTTGACGATGGGTCGCGGATAGCCCGATTTGTACAATACGACCCACAAAACACCGGCGGCGATGGCGCTGCGAAAGCCGCCGATCACCATCGCGTGCCAGTTCACCAGCTTGATAAATAACCCGCCCGTGCTCCACAGACAAGCGCAGATCACAAGGCTTAATATCCCCTTTTTTTGAGAAGCATCCAACAAAACGCCCCGCCTCCTTTTGCAGTTACAACAGTCCTATTTTAACGCAGATGTGCCGAATTGTAAACTAATACCGATATTCTATCACAAAATTGATCCATACGCGGCGGGGCTTCTATTTTTATGCCGTGGTTTAAGCTGGTCGTGCAATCGCAACACGCCACACGCCACACACCCTGCCCCTATGGGACGAAAACCTGCCCCGTAGTCGATTCGGCTTTTTGGCAATATGCTGGCGAACGGCCCTAAAAAATACATTTGTGTTCAAAATATGTATAAAAACTGTTTCTTTTTACAGGCGTTTGCGGTATAATAACCGCAGAGTGACGCGGGATTATGCCAAAGCTGTGACAGCGCCTGCTGCTCGCGCTCGATTTGGCAGTGCTTTGCATACAGGATCAAGCCGGTCCGGCGCCCCTGTGAAGGCACAAGCGAATTTGTGCGGTTGCTGTCGTTGCCTCCGGCCAGCCGGGAGATAAAGCGACGGCCATGCCGTACCCCGCCGCGGTCAATCGCGCAATTTTAGCATTGTGGCGGTATCTTTGGGTTTTAGGCATCTGGTGACTGTCGGGAGAAATGCGGGAGAAATGCGAAAGAGGAGAAACATCCTACATGGTTTTTGCTGATCTGGTTTTTTTATATCTGTTTTTACCTGTTAATCTGATTTTATATTACATCTCCAAAAACCGCGCCTACCGCAATATGGTGCTGGTGGTGTTTTCTCTTTTCTTTTACGCGTGGGGCGAGCCGATTTGGATTACGCTGCTGCTGTTTTCGGCAACGGTGGATTATATACACGGTCTGATCATCGAGCAGCAGCGTCAAAAGCTGGGCGCCAAGCTCGCGGTGGTCTCCTCGCTGGTCATTAACCTGGCGCTTTTGGCCAGCTTTAAATACAGCGGGTTGATCGTCGTGACAGTCAACAGCCTGTTGGGGACCGCGTTTGTGCCGCCGTCTTTTGCGCTGCCGATCGGCATTTCGTTTTATACATTCCAGACCATCTCTTATACGATCGACGTCTATCGCGGAGACGTTGAGCCCCAGCACAATTTCGGCAAGTTTCTGCTGTTTGTTTCGCTCTATCATCAGTTGGTGGCAGGACCGATTGTGCGCTACAGCGAGATCAGCGAGCGTATCGAGGAACGCTGTGAGAGTTGGGCCGAGTTTTCAAGCGGCATCAATCGGTTTTTGATCGGCTTGACCAAAAAGACGCTGGTTGCCAACACGGCGGGTAAGCTCGCCATCCCTTATCTCGAGGGTAATATTGCGTCGCTTTCGGTACTGGGGGCGTGGTTTGGTATCGCGCTTTACGCGTTGCAGATTTATTACGACTTTTCGGGCTATTCGGATATGGCGATCGGCTTGGGGCATATGTTTGGTTTTCGCCATCCTGAGAATTTTCGTTACCCCTACATATCGCGCTCAGCCACCGAGTTCTGGCGCAGATGGCATGTGTCGCTTGGGCGCTTTTTCAGAGACTACCTGTACATACCGCTGGGCGGCAACCGCCGCCACATGATCTTCAATCTCATGGTCACCTGGTTTGCCACCGGCCTATGGCACGGCGCTTCGTGGAACTTTGTACTGTGGGGCGTTTATTACGGCGTACTGATATTGCTTGAGCGCCTGTTTTTGCTTAAATTGTTCGAGCATCTGCCGCGCTTTATCTCCCATCTTTATTTCGTCGTGCTCATGCTGTTCGGATGGGTCTTGTTTAACTTTATCAGCCTGCCGGATGCATTTTTATACATGGGCAAAATGCTTGGGCTGCACGGCGCGCCGCTCTATGATCTTTCGGTGCTGCTTGACATCAGCGGCAACGGGCTGTGGTTCTGTTTTTCGATTCTGTTTAGCCTGCCCGTGACCGTTCTGCTCGAGTGCATCTGGGAGCGGCTGCCCAAAGCGCATCAAAACCAGTTGGGCTGGCTGCGTCCTGTGTTTAACATCATGCTGCTTATAACCGGCACCGCGCTGCTGGTGGGGCAGAGCTATAATCCCTTTATGTATTTCAGGTTCTAGTACGGCTTGCCGGTAAAGATATTTTATTGGGCACAGCCCGGCTGCATCGTGCTGTTTTTCGATCTTGTAAAAGAAAAAACATGTCTCATAAATGCAACTGTTCATCCGCTTTCACGATTTTTAAACGGCATTAGCCTAATCTGTGCGCTTAGGAGTATCACTTAATGGAAAAGAAGAATCAAAAACAGGGGATACCGATCCTGCCGGCCATCAATGTGCTGGCCGTCACTGTCCTGCTTGGGGCGGTGGGCATGGTCGCCGCATTATATGGCGACCGGCCGACCGTGTCTGAAATAGAGAAGCGGGAATTAACATCGCTGCCTGTGTTTTCGGTTTCTTCGCTGATCCATGGGCAGTACACCAAGCAGCTTTCGGCCTATTTTGCCGATACCTTCCCCGCGCGGGAGCAGCTTGTATTGCTGGCGGGCTCGCTAAGGGAGCACCGGGGCTTTCGCTTTAATGAGGTTCTGCTGTACGATCCTTCTGAGCAGGCGTCGGCCATAGACGCCAATCTGCCGCTGCTGCCGGACGATTCGACGGCGGTTCCGGCGGCTTTGCCGGTTTTGCCCGTGTTGCCTGAGCAGGAACCGGGTGCGCAGGATGAAGCGGTGCCGGGCGCGCCCAATGCGGCTGGCGCCGACCCGAACGGCGCTTCCAATCCGCCGCCCGCGGGGTATTCAGCGGCGAATGCCGGTCTGTCGCTACCCACCGATGGGGTCGGCGTGATGGATTCGGTCGAAGAGGGCGTGCGCATGGGGGCAATTTTTATCTACAAAGACAGCGGATACACCATCTTTGGTGGCAGCAACCGAATGGGGCAGTGGTACGCGCAGGTGCTCAATACCTATCAAAATGTGCTGGGCGACCATATTAAGCTTTATAATATTGTGGTGCCCTCCGCGATTGAATTTAATCTGCCCGCGCGTTATCAAAGTGTCACAACGCCACAGAAGCCTAAACTTGAGAATATTGCGGCTCAGCTTGATCCGGCGATCACCTCGGTGAATGTCTATGACGCGCTCTCGCAGCATAAGAACGACTATTTATATTACCGCACCGATCATCATTGGAGCACTTTGGGCGCATACTATGCCTATGTCGAGTTCGCCAAGGCGGCGGGCTTTGAACCACTGCCGCTTGAAAAGATGGAAAAACGCACGCTCGATCATTTTTTGGGTACACTTTATTCTCAGACGCAGAACTCCAAAATGGCCGGAAACCCTGATTACGTCGATTACTACATCATGCCGACGGCCTACAAATGCTATCAGTACCGCAAGAGCTCGCCCGATACCGCCATCAGGGTTCCGCTTTACGGCGAATATGCCAAGAGCTATAATTCCTATTCGGTGTTTATGCACGGCGATTTTCCGGTGACGGTCGTCGATACCGAAATTCAGAACGGCAGACGGATCGCCGTCGTCAAAGAATCGTTTGGTAATGCATTCATTCCGTTTTTAGTCAACCATTATGAGACGGTCGTCGTCATCGACCAGCGCTATCTTGAGAAGGGCTTTTACGACTTGCTCAAGGAGTTTAACATCAACGAGCTGCTGTTCATCAACAATATTTCGGCGGCGCACACTGCCGTCAGAATTCAGGAGCTTGCTTCGCTGCCCGGCCGCACCTACACGCCGCCCGAGACACCGGCCATTGTGGAAAATGCGGTTCAGACCGACACGCAACAGACGCAGCCCACAGCGGAACAACGGCAGGAGAAATCATGAAAAAACGGATGGCTTTTCTGGGCGTAATACTGGCGCTTTGCTTGCTTGCAGGGTGCGGCAGGGCCGAGCGCGCCGAAAACAGAAGAGAGGTTCGCACCCTGACCCTTGCGGTCAAGACCGATATTTCCGCGCAGGGGCAGGCGGGCGCGGATTGTTTTGCCCAAAAGGTGCGCCAGCTCTCAAACGGACAGCTGGTCGTTAAGGTGGTGGACAGCGACGATCTGCTCGATTCGCTCGACAACGGCTGTGAGCTGATTTTTGGCCCGTCGTCCGAGCTTGCGCGCGCCAACGGCAACTTCAATTCTTACACCTCGCCCTTTTATTTTTACGACTATAAGCACCTGACGCTGACACTCAATTCCAAAAGCTTTTATGACATTATCAGAGAAACCAACCTGAGCCTGATGAACGCCATGCCGATCGGCGCGTTCTACGACGGCAACAGCGTGATCGTTTCATCGCGCGAAAAGATGTATGACACCATTGATCAGTTTCAGGACAGCACCATCAACATTCAAGAAGATCCGTTGCTGGCTGAGGTGCTCAAGGCGCTGGGCGCCGCGGTGAAGGAGCGCAGCAGCGAATATCTGGTGCTCAATTTTGGCCGCAACCGCGACAACGCCGTCATGGAATGTGACACGCTCTCACTCAAAGAGCTGAGCGCCCCGAAAGAATATTCGGACTTTTATGTCTGCAAAAGCTTTCACCGCGCGCGCGTCAACTGGCTGGTGCTGTCTCAGACGGCAAAGGAATCGTTAAGCGCCTTTGAGCAGGCTGTGCTTACCGAGGCGACCGCCTACGCGATTGCGGCCAATGACGAGCTGGTATTACAGCAGGAGGCCGAGGGCTTTGCGCATGTCGAAAGCCTGGGCGCTCAAATCAGCGTCCCCAACTACGGTGAGTTCAGCGAAGCGGCCGACAAGGCCCTGCGTGCGTCGGTACGCTACCAGAGCCTTTGGGACTGGGAGCAGCATGTTGAGATACGCAATTTAGCGATTTCAACCGCCAACGGTTAAGCGGCGGCATCGTGCACGCACACGACCCAATGCGTTCATTTAGCTTAAAAAAGCCCCTGATGCAGATAAAACGCATCAGGGGCTTTTTATATTAAAGTCAAAAATAGCGATCCAAGAGCCAATGGCATCGCGAACTCAGTCGGTCTTAATGGCGGTCAGCGCCGAGATTTTAACGGCACGGTTGGCCGGATAATAGCCCGACAGAATGCCGATCAGCGTTGAGAAGACGAGCGCCAGCCCCACGAGCCACGGCGTGATAATGAACATCTGTGCGCCTCCTTCGCCACCGCCGAAAATATCGGTGCCGAAATTGATGCTCAGGCCCATGGAGTTGACCAGATAGGCGATCGTGCCGCTTAAGGCAATGCCCACAATGCCGCCAAGCAGGCCGATGCAGCCGGCCTCCATGAGAAAAAGCGTACGGATATCCCGGACGTGGCAGCCGACGACCTTCATGACGCCAATCTCACGCGTGCGCTCATAGACGCTCATCAGCATCGTGTTGATGATGCCCAGCGCGGCGACAAAGAGCGACACGCCGGCGATCATGCCTAGAAAAATCTGAATCTTCTTGGTTTGCTCGACCATCGGCTTGCGGATGCTTTCCATCGACCAGGTGTCAAAGCCCATTTCGTCGATGGCGGTCTGGACTGCGTCAACATAATTGATATCAATGACCTTGACCTTGCTTTCCTGATAGCCGTAATTATTGTTTTTGTCGACCTTGATGCTGTTGGCCTTGATATAGTCGGCCTCCATCTTTTTAAGGTCGGTGATCGACATAAACATGCCGCGCGAGGTTTCGTAGCCGCGCTGCCAGTCCTCTTTGATGACGGCGGAGACCTTGGGCTTATATTCGATCTTTTTGGCCCCTTCCTTTTCCATCTGTAAGCGAATGAGCAGCTTGCTTTCAAGCAGGTTGACAAACGGCTCGGCGATTTTGCCGTTGCGGTCGGGGTAGGGGTCGACGCGGTTGTTGCCGCGCGTCTTGCGGGTGTCCTGAAGGTTATAGGCGGCGTACTGTCCGACGGCGATCGCGTAGGGTGTTGAGAACGCCTCCTCCCAAGTTCCCTCGAGCAGCTCATAGCCCAGCAGCGGCAGCGCGTCGGGGTAAACGCCGATGACGTTATAAAAATAGGTCATGTAACGTTCGTTTTTCCCCGCGAAAAGCTGCGCACTCAGATTCTGCGGGCGGTAAAGCGGCGTCGCGGTCAGCACACCGGGCATCGCGCGGATCTTCTCGATCATCGCGTCGTCCATAACGACCTTATTGCCCATTTTATCGGTTTTACCATAGCTGTAAACATCGATAATGGTCAGGTCACCCATCTGCGCGAGCTGCTCTTCCTGACTGGCCTTCATGCCAAGGCCCACCGCAATCATCAGCACAACGGCGCAGGTGCCCGCGACCACGCCGACCAAGGTCAGCAGCGTGCGATATTTGCGCCGGATCAGGTTGCGCAGGCACATCTGGATGATATCAAAGGTCTTCATCTAAATAGATACTCCTCTTGGCTTTGGCCTTCTGAATCGTCACATAAGCGCTCATGGCGCCGACGACGAGGGCCACGACAATTTTGACCGGCCGCACCGGATCCTCCTCCGGTGTGGCATTGGTCGGTTCGGAAGGCTCGTTGGGGTCAACGCCGCCGGGCCACTCCGGCTCCATCGGCCCGCCGCCATACATGTCTTCAACGGTGACGTTAAAGACTGCCACCATCTCCTTGGGATTCATGTTGGCGTCCTCATAGGTCACGACAATTTCGCCGCTGTAGTCGCCGGGCTCGAGATATTGCAGCGAAAAATCGGCGCT
>DALYYK010000090.1:0-8356 GCA_031983305.1 Candidatus Fimivivens sp.
TAGCGATCGCGGCAGGGCGATATATTTTAAAATATATCGCCCTGCCTGCCTGCGTCAATTTTGCGCTTATCATCACCGCAACCATGGCTTTGCGCGCCAAACGTCTGACCCCGTCGGTCAAAATTTATATTGTCTCGCTCGTTTTTCTGGGAATATGCTTTGTGCTGGTTGCTGTGCACAGCATCTTTCCGGCGATGTATTATCTGTTTGCCATCGCCGTGGCGATGACGACCATCTATGCCAACTACCGCCTCACCCGCGTGATGGGATTCTCGGGCATCGCCGCCATTCTCATCTCAGAGCTGCTGATTCGGTGGGACCCCGAAAAGGTCGGCATTTTAAGCAGCGCCGACCAATCAATTAATTTTGGAATCTCATTATTCCTGCTGACCGCCTCGTCTTTGGTTTCGGTCGTTCAAATCCGCTATGAAATTGATAAGAATGAAGCCGGTATTCAAAAAGAGCTCGAGCGGCAGTTGTTGCACTGGCGGCTGCGCACCGACGAGCTGACCGGTGTTTTTAGCCGAAAAGCGCTTCATGACCTGCTCCGGGCACTCGACGACAACCCGTCTGAACACCGTTGCATCCTCGCCATCGTCGATTTAGATAAGTTTAAGGGCATCAACGATCGTCTGGGGCACCACGCCGGCGATTCTTATCTGGTTGCCTTCTCAAATATTCTCAAAGAGAACAGCGCTAAGGCCGATGTCTACCGCTATGGCGGAGATGAATTTTGCCTCTTGTTTCACAATACCCCCATGGAAACTGCCGTCGAGACCTGCGGACAGCTGCGGCATCAGCTAGGCGCTTTAACATTTGAGGAATATCCGCAGCTCAAGCTGACCGCAAGCTTCGGGCTGGCGGCCTATACCGGCAACATAACCGCCGCGCGGCTGTTTATCAACGCCGACGAGGCCATGTATAAAGCTAAAGGGCAGGAAAACGGCATCTGCGTCTTCGCGCCCCCCGGTCAAGAGAATGCACTGTAATTCCCCTGAAACGATTTGGTATTGCTATTGAAAAAACAATACCGATGCTTTAAAATGGTTAAAAACGGGAGGGGAAGCCTTTGAAAACAAATCTTGAGAGAATCAAAAAGAATATCGAGACGCTCGCGACCTTCAACGCAACCCCGGGCAACGGCGTGACGAGGCACTCTTTTACGAACGAGGATAAACAGGCCAGAGCCTATATCAAAGAGGCACTCGCCCAGCTGGAGCTTAAAATCTGGGAGGATGGCTACTCCAACCTCTTCGGCCGGCTGGAGGGCGAAAACCCCGACGCACCGGTCATTATGATCGGTTCACACTTCGATTCGGTCACCAACGGCGGACAATTTGACGGGCCGGCCGGACTTGTGGCCGCACTTGAAACGCTGCGTGTCATCAAAGAAAACAACATCGTGCCCTATCACCCGATTGAGCTTGTGGCGATGAACGATGAAGAAGGTGTCCGGTTCGGCACCGGCGTATCTAACTCGAGAGCGATGGCAGGCGTCATGCGGGATGAGGAGCTCGACACCGTCAAGGACAGGGACGGCGTTTCGCTGCGCGAGGCCATTGCAAGCCTTGGCATCACGCCCGACTTAAACAACGCAAGGCGCGCAAAAGGCTCGCTCAAAGCATTCGTCGAGCTGCATATTGAGCTGGGCCCGATTCTTGAAAACAGCGGAAATGATATCGGCCTTGTAGAGACCGTCGTTGGACTGGACCGTTATGAGGTCACAATAACCGGCAAGGCCGGTCATGCCGGAACCACCCCCATGGACAGCAGAAATGACGCGATGGTCGCAGCCGCCGAATATACGCTGGCTGTGAACAAAGCCGTGAAAGATGTCGGCCACGGCACCGTCGGCACCGTCGGGCAGATTAAGCTGTTCCCCAATGCGTCCAATGTCATCCCGCAGCAGGCCATTTTGTCGGTTGACGTCCGTTCCACAAAAGAGCCGTATATGAAGGCGGTTGAAGACCAGCTCAAGGCTGCTATCGCACAGATTGAAGCGGCGCACACAGTTAAGATCGATGCTGTCAAAAAGCTGTATGTTCCGCCGGTGGATATGGCCCCCGAAACGCTTGCATTGATGGAGCATATCTGCGACGCGCTGGGCTACCGCTATTTAAAAATGAACAGCGGCGCAGGGCATGATGCGATGATCATGGCGCAGATCACCTCCTCCAACCTCATTTTCGTCCCGAGTAAAGACGGTCTGGGCCACCACCCCGACGAGTGGACCGATTATGAACAGTTGCAAAAGGGCGTTGAGCTGATGCTCGAGACGGTGCTCAAACTAGCCGGTAAATAATCGCGCAAAGGGATATTCATCCGCTTTGGCCTTAAGCGAAGGATGCTGCAAGCAACTTGCGGTATCCTTTTCTTTTGGGCCAACGCACACCCGAGAATATGCGCTATAAAGGCCGCGCCAGATGGCAATTTATCCGCCTGGCGCGGCCTTTTGTGAGGTGCTTCAACCGGCCCAAACACGCGGCTAATCAACAGCACAATGGCTTGCCGCCGCTCTTGTTTAAAACGTGGCAAAGCGGTTGTCTTATAGGAACCATCCCGTCGTGCTTTAAATTTATCAGCGACTGTACGCGTGCCCGCTTCGGCCAAAGCGCGCCAAGTCACCCGAACAGGCGGCGATGCCTTTGGCCGATTTCGCTGAGCCGGAACATGCCGATAAGATCGTGCAGCATCTGCGCCCGACCTGAGGGCGCCTCGCTTGCAGCTGCACTTTCTTCCGTCGTCGCCGAGTTGGTCTGAATGATGGCTGAGATTTGCTCAAGCCCCGTTATAATCCGTGCCACTGCGCTCGACCGCCGATCTGAGGCTGCCGCAATTGGTTCAATTTCATCGTGGACGGTACCGTCAACCCTTTTCTCACAATGTAATGTCTCATCGGCGTTTCTCTTCATGCGTGGCCTATAAAAAATCTGGGCGTTGAGGAGACGAATCCTCAATGTCCAGATTTTTTATTTGGATATATCGTGCAATATTACTCGGCCTTAAACCTATCGGTGATGCCGTCGATCTGCCCTTTTGCCGCTTTCAGCGCCTAACGGCCGCCTGTATTTTGGTTCGACGCTTGTTCCCCTAATGCCCTCACAGGGTATGTGTGAACTAATTTTCCCAGACCGCCCTCTTTCAAATATCCGCACAATTTTTCTTTATGCTTCGCACAGAATGAGTTCTGTACCGTTATATAAGCTGGTGCGGTTACGGCCTCTGCTTTTAGAAAGGTATAATGCCTCGTCCGCCTGAGCCAACAGGCTCTCGAGTGTTTGACCGGCTCCCGCAGGACAGTAGGCAATTCCGATACTGACCGTAACGCGGATGCTTTGCGCTTGGCAACAAACGGGCATGTCCTCAATGGCTTTCTGGAGTACGCCCGCCGCTGTGACCGCCTGCGCGTCAGAAACGCACTCAAGCAACACCGCGAATTCCTCACCGCCATAGCGCCCGACAATATCACCTTTGCAGAAATGGTTCCTGATCATGTCCGCAGTGGCTTTTAGTACAGCATCGCCGAAAGGGTGGCCATAGGTGTCGTTAACCTGTTTAAAATGATCTAAATCAATCATCAGCAAGGCAAAGCCAAGTGCCTTTGTTTTGTCCTGCTCCAATACCGTTCCTGCAAGGTCAAAAAATGCGCCTCGATTATAAACGCCGGTCAGCGCATCCACTGTGGCCTGACGCTGGAGGTTCTCAAGCAACCTGTTTTCTACTGTGACGTTTCGAAAAACGACACATATGCCGCTGTTCCTGGTGCCTCGAAGGATGCGATTTGCAGTAATCTTATAGTGCTGCTCCGTGCCACCCGCCGACATGCGCACTTCTCCTCCGCTTTGAAATCCCTTCACCCGTTCCATCGACTCGCCGGGTGTCAGGGTAGAAAGCTCGGGAAACAGCCGCCTTGCCGACAGATTGGCATCCAAAAAGCGAAGGCCGTCATCACATACAATAAAGGCGTCCTCCAGCTCGTCCATGACCTGCGCTCGCGCCAGCGGAAGCACATCCAGCAGATTATGCGCTAAAGCCAAATAGAGCAGCACCGCCATGGCCGTGACATAGGCGATCGGCGTCAGATCATAGCTGTGGTCATCACTAAGAAAGATGAAGGATATGTTTGTGGCAAGGGGAATCACCCACCCTGTCAGCAACATAAGACTTTGTAGCCTTTGCAGCCTGCCGCCGTGCCTGATACGCTCAAAGATTAGCTTAAGGCTCAAAATGAGACAAATGTAATTGACCGCGGTACCCAAATAATAAGTGATCCCGTTGGTGTGCTGAACACTGGCTATATAGCCGTTTGTGCTGTACCATATATCGGCGTAATGCAGCCGCACAAGGGGGAACGCCTGCAAGGCCAGCATTGAAACAACAGGGATTATAAAAATCAAGCCAACCTTGATCGGGGTGAGTCTCTTCTTTCCGTAAAATTCTCTATTGAATAGGTATGTCAGCGGCAAAATAAACGGTGCGCCCATATACTGCACGCGAATGCCATAAAAAGCTGTTTCGAGTGTAGGTGCTGTAATCTCGAGCAAATTACCAAAGACGTAAAAGAGGTTGGCGATAGAGAGAAGAATCAGAAAAAACGATTTTTCAACGGTGTGCTTGACAATAGCATATATCATCATCAAGGCTGCGATTGCCACCGACAGCATAATAGCCAAAACAAATATATTCGGCATACTATTACCTCCCTATATAATTTATTGATTATAACACAAAGAGGCAGAGAATCGTTACTCACGCCTAAGGCTGTCGTTGATGCTCCAATGGTCTCAGATTCCCGATTAAAATCCGCGCTTTCTTAAGTAAGTGAAATTATTATAACATACAGCGACATTGTATCCCCTGCCAGCAGGGCAAATTTCTTCTTTCTTTGTCGAAATTGTTTTAAGGCGCCGGCAAACCGAAAAACGATAGGCCTATATGGTGCTATTTTATTTGAAGCCATAGGTGAATTGGGATGTTCATGCAGCTTTCCCATTCAAAGAGAAGCTGTTCGGGGAAGGCACCAAGATTTTACCACAGGTAGAATGGGCGGCTAACCGGCCTATTGGCAGTGGCAAATCCGATAGCTGATAGAGAATAATCTCATTTTTTTCGGGAGCTGAGTGTTTTCTCCCATATGACGATAATTATACGGTCTCTTTGTAGCAAATAACCGAACTTTGACCTTTTAAGACTCAAAAAGGCAGCCTCGGGTTTCAGAAAATTTTTCTGAATCTTGGGGTTGCCTAACGATTTTTTCGTGTTATTATGCGAAAAATTTAAGCTGATTTACAAAAAACGATGGGCGTTTATTGTTTTTCACAGCCCTATACCAAATAAGGGCTGTCACTTGACAACGATATTTTATATGTTATATATTACATATAGCCTTAGATTCCCGGTAAAACCATCGGAAGGTTTCATCGCTTCCGCTTTAAAGGGCCGCACAGGATAGATGGTCGGGTCAGCCGGCAACCCACGCGCCGACCGACCGCGCAACACGGCACCATCTGTCATGATGCGGTAGCCTTTCAACATAGTCTGTTTAATCTTAAGGAGGTTATTATGAGAGTATCAGCAATTCAGATGGATATGCGACTCGGCGATCCGGACTATAACTTTGCGCACGCCGTCGCCCTTATCCGGCAAGCGGCGCAGCAAAAGCCCGACGTCATCACCCTGCCCGAGACCTGGAACGTCGGCTTCTTTCCCAAAGAGAATCTCGCAGCGCTCTCCGACTGCGACGGCGCGCGCGTCAAAAGCGTGTTTGGTCCGCTAGCCAAAGAGCTTGGCGTCAATATTATCGCGGGGTCGGTCGCAAACCGCAAGGACGGCAAAATTTTTAACACCGCCCACATCTTTGACCGCAGCGGCAAGCTTGTAGCCGACTATGACAAAACCCATCTGTTCACCCCCATGGGCGAGGACAACTATTTTGAAAACGGCAGCCGCGTGGTGCAGTTTGAGCTTGACGACGTGCGCTGCGGCATTGTCATCTGCTATGATATCCGCTTTTTAGAGCTGGTGCGCACCCTTGCGCTGCAAAAAGTTGACATCCTTTTCGTCGTGGCCCAGTGGCCGGACAAGCGTGTTTTCCACTGGAACACCTTAAATCGCGCCCGCGCGATTGAAAACCAGATGTTTGTCGTTTGCACCAACTCCTGCGGTTTGGCGGGCGATACCCGTTACGGCGGCAGCTCCGCCCTCATCGACCCGTGGGGCGAAACCATCGCCGCCGCCGGCACGAGCGAAGAGATCATCACCGGTGAGCTCGATATGTCGATTATCACCGGTATCCGCGAGAGCATCAACGTCTTTCGCGACCGCCGACCCGCGCTTTACAAGGTCAACTAGCGCCAAAGGCGCATAAACAAAGGAGAAAACCGCCATGAACAACCAGATTTCTTTTACGCTGCACACCCTTTCGGGGGCACGCCCCCTCGATCTTTGCTACCAGAACCTTTTCGCCATTGGCTACGCCGGGCGCAACATGGAGAAAACGCTTGAGCATATCCGCGAGCTGGAGGTCGAATTGGGCGTGCCCGCGCCGAAGAAGATTCCCACCATCTTTCAGTGCAGCAACCTGCTGCTGACCCGGGACGAGAGCTTTCACGTGGTTGGCGCGAAAACCTGCGGCGAGGTGGAGTACATCATCATCCGGTGCGACGGCAAAATCTATATCGGCGTCGGGTCCGACCACACCGACCGCGATCTTGAGAGCGCCAGCGTGCCCAAGGCCAAACAGGTCTGCCCCAAGCCGATTGGCGGCGACATCTGGGATTATGACGAGCTGAAGGACCATTGGGACGAAATTGAGATACGCTCCTACCAGACGGTGGACGGCACCGAGGTGCTCTACCAGAAGGGTACGCTGGCCGATATTCTGCCGGTCGAGACGATTCTCAAGGAGCTGCTCGACCGCGTGGGCGATATTGGGAACAGCGTTATTTTTTCGGGTACGGTACCCGCTGCAAATGGCTTTAAGTTCGGCAGCAGCTTTTGTGGCGAAATAGAGGACAAAAAGCTGGGCCGCACTATAACATGCAAATATAATGTTGCTGTAATCAGCGAGGAGGAACGTTAAAATGAAAAAGATTCTTTGCACAGTCCTGGCGCTCGTAACCGCATTCAGCCTGACCGCCTGCGGCGCAAAGCCCTCCGCCGCACCCGCGGCTTCGGGTAATGCCGCCTCTCCTGCCGCGCCCGCCGCCAGCGGCAAGACGGTGACCATCAAGCTCGCCACCGTCGGCAATGAGGATCACCAGTCCACCATCGGTGCCCAGTTCTTTAAGGACAAGGTCGAGGCGCTCTCAAACGGGCAGATTACCGTCACCATCTACCCCAACAGCGCGTTGGGTGGCGAGCGTGAAGCGGCCGAAGGCGTTAAGCTCGGCACCATCCAGATGACCATTGTCACCACCGACGGCGCGCTGCCCGCCTGGGTGCCTGAGACGCAGGTGCTCTCAATCCCCTATCTGTTTGCCAGCAAGGAGGAGGCCTACAAAACCCTCGACGGGCTGCTTCAGGCCGAGCTGGCCCCCAAATTTGAGGCGCAGGGCTTTAAGCATCTCGGCTTTATGGAGCTGGGCTTCCGCCATTTCACCAACAACAAGCGCGAGGTGAAAACCGCCGAGGATATGAAGGGCTTAAGCATTCGCGTTCAGGAAGCGCCCATCTGGTTTGCGCTGATTGAAAAGCTGAACGCCACCGCGACTCCCGTCTCCTTCAACGAGCTTTACACCGCGTTGCAGCAGGGCATGGTGGACGGACAGGAAAACCCCGTCACCTCAATCGCGACCTCGCGCTTTAACGAGGTTCAAAAGTATATGACGCTCGACGGCCACACCTATGGGGCCGAAAGCATTATCGTCAACAAGGCGTTTTATGATGGCCTGACCCCCGAGCTGCAAAAGAACGTCGACGAAGCGGCTGCCTACGCCGTCACCGAGCAGCGCAAGAAGGTCGACTCGCAGGAGACGGCGTACTTAAAGCAGCTCCAAGAAAGCGGCATGGTCATCACCGAGCCGGACCTGGCAAGCTTCCGCGCCGCGACCGACGGGCTTTACAAGCTCGAGAACGTCTCCAAGCTCGTTGATCCCGCGTTGGTCGAAAAAATTATGGACTTCCTTAAATAAATTATCCTCCCCTTTACATGACCACACTGTTTAACGCAGTGTGGTCATGTACGGCCATCCACTGCGGCGCCGTCTGTCGGCTTTATACGATGGCGTCTGAAAATTACGAAGCAAAATTTTTGGGTACCGGATTTATAAGACGTACTTTTCGCCTGCAAAGCGAAAAACCGGCACGGCGCAGCCATGCCAACTTTATAACAATCTTATTTTTATAAAGAAGCAGT
>DALYYK010000091.1:0-8341 GCA_031983305.1 Candidatus Fimivivens sp.
ATCCAACGGGCGCTGGATTTTTGGCAATTGGATTTGCACCGACAGCAGTGCCGGTTTAGTCGGCGACCCCTCCGCCTTCCGTATCTCTGATGACCAAGGCGCAACTTGGCGCAAGGTGGACATGCCAAAGAGCAATGGACGTGTGCACCCCAACGTAGTGGATTTGGGCAACGGCCATTTGGCAGCCTTTATGCGCAGCCGCGCCGCGGACTTTATCTATCGCAGCGAATCACGGGATTTTGGCGACACTTGGTCCGCCCCTGTTTGCACCCCGCTGCCCAACAACAACTCGAGTATTAGCGCTATTAAGCTGTCCAGCGGGCGGGTAGCCATCGCCTACAACCCCACCAGCACCCCCGTGCCCGAAGCCGATAAGGCTGCGTGGCCGGGCTTGCGCTGCCCTGTTGCGGTGGCGTTGTCTGAAGACGGTGGACTGACCTTCCCCCTCATTCGCCATATGGAGCTGGGCGAAGGCTATGTGGGTGCGGAAAACGCCACCAACAACCGCCAATATGAGTATCCTTACCTGATGCAGAGCAAGGACGGCATGCTGCATTTGGCCTTCGCATACCAGACGCGCCGGGGCGTCAAATGGATGCGCTTTTCCGAGGCTGATGTCATCGGGAAAAAACGCGAGAAGATGGGCGTTTATAATCCAACCTCCGGCGAAATCAAGTAAAAGCAGCTTTGTGAATAAGCCTCACTTTTCAAACTTTTTTTGAAAAGCGAGGCTTATTCTGAGGCACGCGATGGATGATCCTTCAAATCCACCCTCGAGCGCTTAATATATCGCATAAAACACAAAGATACATAATCAGAAGCATATATAGGGCGGGTCAAACCTGCCATATATGCTTCGACTTGTGATCCCTAAGGCAGGATAGAGAATGCCCGAATGAAAGGGCCTACAAAAATAGCCTGCTTCGCTGACAATGCAGGAAAAGAATTCCGCCGCGATCTTGTCCTCGTCCAAAATGATCTGCTTCACCTCCGCCTGAGTGTGGGGGATACAGGTTCTCCAATTGCTTCACCCCTCAATCCTCCATCAATTCGCAGATGAACTGATTCATCTTATTCTGGATTCCCTGGGGGACGTCGTCACTCGGGCACAGGATATACCAGGTATTCGCAGAAATTATTTCCGTAAATTGATGAGACTCAAACCCTTGCAGAGTTTATGAAAGCGAAAGACAGCTGCAAATGTTATAACGACCTCTTTTGCACCATGGCCAAGGCCCTCTTATCCCTCGTGAGCCTCCATTTATTTTTCCAAAGTTCCCTTTAAAGTTAAATTTCTTGCATGAATTTCCTGTTTTAGAAAACAATACTATCATGATAAAAAACTTTAACAGGAGGTATTCTATGGACACAAACAAGATAAATCAAAAATCCCTTGATCTCGACGCCGACCGGGTTGGCCATAACGACGGTTATCTCACGACAAACCAGGGGGTCGGTGTACACAACACCGACGACTCTCTCGTAGCCGGACAGCGAGGCCCTACCTTGATGGAGGATTTTATCTTCCGGGAAAAAATCACCCATTTCGATCATGAGCGTATACCCGAGCGCATCGTCCATGCCCGGGGTTCAGGAGCCCATGGATATTTTCAGGTGTATGAGAGCCTTGCCCACCTGACCAGTGCGCATTTCCTTAGCGATCCCAATTTAGTGACGCCGGTGTTTGTGCGGTTCTCCACCGTGGCCGGCTTCCGCGGTTCCCCGGATACGGTGCGGGATGTCCGTGGGTTTGCGGTGAAGTTTTACACCCAGGAGGGCAACTATGACCTCGTAGGTAACAACTTCCCGGTATTCTTTGTTCAGGATGCTATTAAATTTCCCGACGTCATCCATGCCGTAAAGCCCGAACCAAACAACGAGATGCCCCAGGCAGCCTCTGCGCATGATACCTTTTGGGATTTTGTAGTGAACACACCGGAAACCATGCACACCGTCATGTGGCTCATGTCCCCCCGAGCGGTGCCCAAAAGCTATCGTATGATGGAGGGCTTTGGTATTCATACCTTCCGGCTGGTCAACAAACAGGGCCAATTCAAGTTTGTAAAATTCCACTGGAAGCCCGTGTTGGGAGTCCATTCCTTGGTATGGGATGAGGCCCAGAAGATTGCCGGCAAAGACCCTGATTTCAATCGCAGAGATCTTTGGGAGAATATCCAAAACGGAAACCCCGTAGAATTTGAGCTTGCAATTCAAATTTTGGACCCTGAGGATGAATTCAAATTTGATTTCGATATTCTGGATTGTACCAAACTTTGGCCCGAGGAACTGATTCCTCTGCAAAAAATCGGTAAGATGACGCTGAACCGGAATGTTACCAATTTTTTCGCCGAGACGGAGCAGGTGGCGTTTTGCCCCGGCAACGTGGTGCCGGGTATTGATTTTACCAATGACCCCATGCTGCAGGGCAGGCTGTTCTCCTATATCGATACCCAGCTCTCCCGTCTTGGGGGTCCCAATTTTCATCAAATTCCCATCAATCGCCCCCTTGCCAAAGTCAACAACAATCAGCGAGACGGCATGCACCGCATGACCATTGACGAGGGGCAAACCGCCTACCACCCCAATGCCCTGAATAACGGCCAGCCTCACCCCGCCGGGGAGGGAGAAAGTCATTTCCGCCATTATCAGGAAAAGGTGGACGGGCATATTATACGCGAGCGCAGCAAGAGCTTCCGGGATCATTACACGCAGGCGGCCATGTTCTGGAACAGCATGTCCGATTGGGAAAAGACCCATATCATCGATGCTTTCCGGTTCGAACTGGGAAAATGCAAAAACAAGAATACCCACCAGCGGCTGGTGGAGATGCTTGGCAATGTGAACACCGATTTGGCTCAAAAGGTTGCACAGGGCCTGGGGGCCACTCTCCCCGCAACTACGCCTAATCCCACTGGGTTTTCTTCTCCTGCACTCAGCATTGCAAATACCGCCAACTGTCCCAAAACTCGCAAGGTGGCAGTGTTAGTCGAAAGCGGCTTTGATAAAGCGCAGTTTGACGGGGTGACCTCGGCACTGACTGCGGAGGGTGCCTGTTTTGACGTCGTGTCCCAAAAACTGGGGGCCGTTCCGGCGCAGGATAACAGCACCGTAGAGTGCAACCAGACTTTCGCTACTACGGCCTCGGTCTTCTACGATGCGCTTTATATTCCCGGAGGCTCCCACATAGAGTCCCTCAAAACTTTGGCAGATGTACAAAGCTATCTCTGTGACGCTTATCGGCACTATAAGACCATCGGCTTGAGCGGTGAGGCGGAGGCTCTTTTATGTCTGCTGGGCGGTGTGCAAAACACGGAACCGGGCATCGTCTGCCAGCAGGGCGGGAATCTAGGAAGCTATGCCGCGAGTTTCATGGCAGCGCTAACCAAGGGGCGGCATTACGGGAGAAAAAACAACCTTTTTATCAACCCCAAGATGGCGTAACGGATAAGCGGAAAGCGGTCGATGATGCTCACCCACCGCTGGAACATGTGCGGCGGTGCAAAGGGGAACCATTGTGCTTTTCCCATTGACATCCCATATCCATTTTCACCAATGACTTCAAATATAAAAACCAGTCCGAGGACTGGTTTTTATATTTGAAGCACCGCCTGTGGGCGGGAAATCCGCTCCCTTCGGTCGCTCAACGTGCGGTAGGAACCCCCCATACGCCCCCTCCCTTGCGAAGGCGTTACCAACGAGCTGTTGTATGTCAGTGGATGTTAGTTCAAATCCGTCCTTAAGAAACTAATGATATACATATATCGCACAAAACACATATTTCATGCGGTATATGTATGTTCTACTTGAAAAACGTAGGACATACGCCGTCTTTCAGACCTTTTTGCCTCAGACGATAATTACGGGCTAACCGACCAACAGACCGACTTGCTTAAAAAGATAGTCGGGCAAATTCATTCAGCAGTTTCTGACTTGCGGGAACGGATTGAGCAGATAAGGTGGGAGGCCCCCGGAAAACGAGCTCAAAATTCAATATATGGCATTAAGAGCCGAAGAAACGAGGAGTATGGCCTCCATTCTCCGACTCTTTTTGTGTCCATTTTAGAAAGAATTCTTCCGTTAATCAAACCGCCCTTACGGCATTTTCGCCAAAGACTGACAACTCGGTGCCGAGATATTCGTCCATCGCATCGTCGCTCTTATAGGGGGCAATCCGGAGAGGCTCTATGTTTTGTAGCCGGCCCTTTTAAATTGTATAACAAAAAATAATTATAGCTCCTCCGCAATCAAAATGCCTTTTACTTCATAAAGTTTATTCAGTATTCTGTCGATTTCCGACTTTTTATTTAACCGCAACGTAAAAATTGCACAGGATACCATCAGTTCTTCGGACGCATGCCGGGTAATTTCCATGTTAATCAACTTCAGTTGCTGTTCACGATAAAATTTAAGTATATTTTCAAGGCAGCCTCCGCCATTGTATTCCACATATAAATTTAGTTCCGGTGCATGTTGAAGAATCCAGTACTCCCATTTGGAAAACAGCAGTTCCGCCACAAGGATCAGGACGGTCATCAAAACGCCCCCTTCATAAAAGCCGCTGCCCAGCGCCAGCCCTATGATTGCCGATCCCCACAAACCCGCTGCGGTGGTCAGCCCCTTGACACGTTGATGATGGGTAACAATGATGGTGCCCGCTCCTATAAATCCGACGCCGGCGACAACCTGCGCCCCCAGGCGGGCCATATCAGTATAATAATTCATTTCCAAATACAAGTATTGGCTGGTCAGCGTTGTCATTGCCGCGCCAAGGCAGATTAAAACATGTGTACGAAAGCCTGCCGGCCTGCGTTTATATCCACGCTCAATGCCGATTACGCCGCCGCAGACCACTGTCAGCATCATGCGCACGACAACCGACAAAAAATTCATATCTCTAAAACTGTCCAAAATCGGAAACACAATGTACCTCCTATATTTCGTCAATGGTTATGACGTTTTCAAATTCAGAGATGGCGGCCAGAACCTGTTCGTGGGAGCGGCGCTTATTCAGCCTGATAAAAAACACCGCGCTGTGCCGTGCGTACTCTTTGTCACCTCGGTTAATATCCACTTCGTAGATTTTAGCCTCCTGTGATTTGATACGGCTGATAATTTCCCCGACATCATCCATGAAACGAAACTCCACATAGATGTTCATATATCTTGTCTTGGCCATAATGTTCGTTTCAAAATGCGGAAATACCCGGATACAAAGAAAAATCAACACGAAAGCCAACACGACGCACTCGTATGCGCCGGCGCCAATGGCCAACCCCATGCAGGCAGAGGCCCATAAACCGGCTGCCGTAGTCAACCCCTGTATCTCTTGTTTGCCGGTTACAACTATAGTTCCGGCACCCAAAAAGCCGACGCCATTGACGACCTGTGCACCAAAGCGGGAGACATCAACCCCAACCCCGGTCTGCCGGGCCATGTCTGCCCATTTGCCCGCCAGCAACACGCTTTCGTACTGGCCTATCAGTATGGTCAAAGTGGCCCCCATGCACACAAACATATAGGTTCGAAAACCGGCCGCACGCCCCTTTTGGGTGCGCTCTATGCCGAGCATGCCTCCAAAAAGCATGGCCAGAATCAAGCGCAATACCACGGCGGGCATATTAAATTGTCTGAGCATTTGCAATGTTTCACCCATATCGGCTGCCCCTTTCAGATGACCTGGCGGTGTGCGGTTGCACCACCGGGAATAAAAACGCTGTTCCGTTTAAAGATGTTCGCCGAACGAGAAGCGGCGTCGGGTGCAGCACGATCAAAACTACGGGGCCGCCTTGTTTGCCCGCGCATAAATCAATCGCAGAAGGCGGACAACCGGCGCCGAGCGTGTTTGGAACATCAGTCCGGATTTTTGTTCGAGAAAACTTCGGAAATTTGTCGAGTCGTCTTTAAGTGCGTTCTTTGGAATCATATATCCGCCGGCTTCATCGCGAAATATATAAAAATAACTCATATCTTCACCCAGCCGCCGAATCTTGGCGTAGGGCAGGGCGAGTTCTGTCCAACGTTCTTCCGGCAGACTGACGACCTGCATTGCCTCCGCCTGAAAAATATAGCGGGAAGCGGGAAAGGGCAGCCCGGATGCCTTTATTTGTGCCGAAAGCTTGTGTGCCGTATGGTTGGCGGAGCTATAGGTACTCGTCGTTAAATAGCAACCGTATGCCACCAGCAAAATACCCCACCACTGCGAAAAGTTTATAATCCCGGCCGTAACCGCTATAAGACAGAGTACCGTTCGCGCTATCCGGTTTTTTGTGCAGAACAGATTGTACTGCATGTGTGCCAGGGCCTCAAAGCTGTCTTCGGTATGTTGCATCGTCACTTCGTAAAAGGTCATAAGTACTCCTCTTCGCTTGTGAAATGTGGATCAGATCATACAAGGCTGAGTTCCCCTGAAGAATGCGACCATTCCCGGGTGTACGCAATATTTTTGTAACTATCGGCAGGGTGCCGACGCCTTTTATGTCGAAAGATAATCGTCCGGTCTCAAGGTGAACAGGGGCTGATAAAAAGCTGAGAGGCCCGGTGAGGACCTCTCAGACATTTCATTATATCGCAAGAGACCTGTGTCCTTAAGCGGCTGCCCCATACAGTAGATCCGGAACGATTGTAACCAATATCGGGCAGAATGTAATCAGTATCAAGACAATAAACAGGGATATAATAAACGGCCAGACTTCCTTCAGGAAGCTGCTAATAGGGCATCCGGTAATGCCGCAGGTTGTAAACATCATAGAGCCAAAGGGCGGGGTAATGCCGCCGATCATAATGTTAACAATTAGAACAAGTCCGAAATGGTAGTCATTGATACCAAGCTGTCTGGCAACAGGCAGCAGGAGCGGGGTAACGATCATCAGAGCGGCGCCGCCCTCCAGGAACATGCCCATGATCAGCAGGATCAGGTTACACGCCAGCAGGAACAGCCACCTGTTGGTGGTAAAGCCCAACATGGCATTGGCAACGATTCTCGGCAGATTGACCCATGTCATATAATACCCGAACACGTTTGCGGCCACCATGATCAACACGACACTGGAAGTACCGGCAATACTATCCAGCAAGATCGGAATGAAGTGTTTTCGGAAGGAAAGCTGTCGATAGACCAGCCGACCGATGATCAGGCAGTAGAGCACGGCTACCGCGCCGCCTTCGGATGGCGTGAACATGCCGAAACGCATGCCCAGAATAATACCGAACGGGAAAAACAGCCCCCAAAACGAAGTTACTGCCTGCTTTAAGATTTCCCGCGCATGGGGGAACTTGTCGCGGGTTGTGGGGTAGTTGCGTTTATGAGCAATGATCGATACGGCAATCATCATAAACACAGACATTAAAATGCCGGGAACATAGCCCGCGGCGAAGGTGCGGCCCAAAGAAATCTGCGCGATCAGGGTATAGACGATCAGGTTGACGCCGGGCGGAATCACGGGTGTAGCCGCCGAGGAGGCGGCTGTAATGGCGGCGGAAAACGCCTTGGAATAACCGCGTTTTTCCATTTCCGGAACCAGCATTTTGCTCTGCATGGCACAATCCGCATTGGCAGAGCCGGAGCAACCGCCCATCAACATGCTTAAAACCACATTGACCTGTGCCAGTCCGCCCTTCATATGTCCGGTGAGAACTTCGGCAAAATCCATCATTTTATCGCTGATACCGCCGTAATTCATGATGGAGCCGGCCATTACGAAGAAAGGGATGGCCAGCATCGAGAAAGACTGCGTAGAAGTCATGACCTTTTGCAGAATTAACCAGCTTTTAGACGTAGTATCGATAAAAACAAAATAAAAAAAGGTGGAACCAAACAGTGCGTAAACAATGGGCATACCCAAAAAGTAAAGTGTAAACACCATAAGGACCGGCACAAGATCAAGAAGCGTCAGCGACATTCCCCATCACCCCTTTCTTCGCTTTTATAATATCTATCGCCATAAAATACACGGCATAAAGCAGCGAGAGGCCAAAGCCGACCGGCACTGCAATGGCAATATACCAGTTCGGCAGCCGCAGTGTATTTGTCAGCTTACCCCATGTGTTCATCACATATTGTGTGCTGATATTCGTCAGCATTGTCAGGATAAGGATTTCCACGATATCCATCACGATCTTGATATATTTGCGAAAGGATGCCGGGATTAGATTAATCAAAATATCGACGCCCAAATGTGCGTGTTTGCGGAACGCGTAGGCGCTACCGATAAACACCGTCCAGACAAACAGCCCTGTGGATACCTCTTCAGCCCAATACATCGGACGGTTGGCAAAATAGCGCATGATCACATTCAGATTTACAATAATGGTACAAAGAGTTAACGTTACGCCTGTAATAATA
>DALYYK010000092.1:0-8329 GCA_031983305.1 Candidatus Fimivivens sp.
AACACAGCAGCGCGAAAAATAGGCCGCAAGAGTGGGCCGATTTAGGTTAATCAACGATTGAGCGCCAAGGCTGAAAAGACAGCCTTATACGACCATTTCTTAGATGCGACGATGGACAATCCACCGTTTAACGTCATCGTAAAATCTTTGGATAAAGTCTACCCGAGCGGCATAGCGACAGTTATGGCACTTCTTTTGCAGTCAGTTCCCGCTTATGCCGCGGCGAGCCATTGTTTTTAACCAAAAGAATTTCTGCCAAAATTGAAACGGCTATTTCCGCGGGCGCGGCGCTTGCAATATCCAACCCGACGGGCGCGTAAATCTCCCGCAGCTTTTCTTCGCCGTGCCCTTCCCTGCGCAGGGCGGAAAACAGAGTATCCACTTTTTTTGAGCTGCCAATCATACCGATATATTTAAACGGCTTATGCAGGCAGAAGCGCAAAGCCTCATCGTCGGTTTTGTGTCCGCGCGTGCAGATGACCGCATAGGTTGAGCCGGACATTTTGATGGCGTCTTCATACGCCTTCGGCTCGCAAACAACATATTGCACGCCTGTAAAAGAGGCGGCAAACTCCGGCCGGTCTTCAATAACGGTGACAAAAAAACCTATTGCGATCGCCAACGGGGCAAGGCTTTGCGCCACATGCCCGCCGCCAAAAATAAGCAGGCGGTTTTCACTGCCCAATATGTGGCCAAAGCCGCGCATGCCGCCGCCGCACACCATGCCGCTTTCTGCGTGGTTAAAGGAAAACTCAAACACCCGGTCGTCCTTCTTCATCGCTTCCACCGCTTTTTGAACGATCTGGTATTCGGTAGCGCCGCCGCCCACAGTGCCCATCGCGCTGCCATCGGCCAGCACCGCCATGAATTGCCCCACGCTGGCCGGGGAGCTGCCCTCCGTGCTCGTAATGGTAATGAGTGCAACCTTATTGCCCTGTGATACATGTTCTTTGGCAAAAGCCAAGATATCCTGCGTCATGAATATCCCTCCATTTTTCGAATGCGCTCAAGGTACAAATATGCTTCTAATACGGCTCCGCCAAGGCAACGCGCTTTGTCAGAAATAGTGCGCCAGTCAACATCAAGACGCGGGTCGACGTCGGCCACCTTCATGCCTTTGGGCACAAAAAAGCCCTCTCGTATCAGCCCCCGCATCAAGCCTTTGAACGGAGATGCCACCGGGCTTTTGGCAATGGTAAATAGTGTTTCGCCCGCATCCACCACATCTCCTATTTGGCGGACATACCTGATTTCGCCCTCGCAGGGCGCGTGGATAACCCGCTGCGCGCTTTTGCCGCCAATTTCGCCCGGTATCCCGGTGTTGGGCAGGGCGCTGCCCGTCAATATCAAGCGCCCAAGGTTGTGCCCGCGCATGGTTTCGATCACGGCATGTACATCTTCGCCCGCACAAAAACCGGGGCCAAGACCAATGGTGACAGGGGCCATGTTCCGATGTGTGCCAAGGTTGCGCTTGGCGAGAATGGCGTCGACAACGCCGTTGGGTTTTAGCTTGGCGATGCTGTCCGCCCCGGGGTCCACCATGATCGGAATCACACCGCGCTTATGACAAGCCGCCAGCTCGTCAAGGCTTGCGATCAACACACACCGCATATCTTCAACGCTCACCTGCCCGTTATAGACCGCTTCGCAAAGGGCGACACTTCGACGGATGGCGGTCGGCTTCTCCGCCTCCAGAACAAGCAGCTTAAACCCGCTGCGGTAAAATTTTTGTATGACGCCGGTGGCAAGATCGCCTCCGCCACGGATAACAACAAGCGTATTTTGCATCATCAGCCCTCCATCCAAAGATTTCTCCGCGCGCTGCCGTACGCAAGGCGAAAGAAGCGATCCGGCATTTTTTCTTGCCATTCCCGGAGCCATGAAGCCGCGATGGCCGCGGTTTCTTCATCTTCCACCTGATTGACAAACAGGCATGCTCTGCCCACCGCGTTGCGAAACATACCTTCAGCCGAGCACACCATGTCCTCCAGCGTCTGCCGGCGGATGGCTTCGCCCTTGAGCAGCCCGGTGAGCCTGAGAAATTCGGCAAGATTCAGCACGTACCGCTCATCCGCAGGCTTCTCAAGTGCGTTTAGCGTTACAATGCCGACCGTATGGGTACAAAATGGCGGAATAACCGGTTCGTTTGGCCGCCAGCCCTTGCAGGGCAAGCCGCGCGAACCGTCGGCCTCCAAAAGCACCATGTCATATTGTGGCGCTATTTCCGCAAGCAACGTAGGCGGCAATGCTTCCAGTTTGCCGCTTGCATCGTTGTACAGGCCAAGGCATTGTATGCCGGTTTCAGGCAAATGCGCCTGACATTCGCCCAAAGTTGTGCGCAGTGTAACGCCACAGCCCGTCTTTGGCAAAATTTTTGTAGTGGGTGAAATCAACACTTTTTTGTGGCAATGCGCGCGGGCCAGACTTTCAATAAAGGTTGTTTTGCCGCCGCAGCCCACAACGGCCACAATGGCAGGCTCGTCGGTTATGCCAAGCACCGCCTCTGCCGATTGGCGGGCGTTCATATGCTAATGACCTTTGCCGCCGCAGCCAAACGCGCACTGATCCCAAACATGTCGGTAATTTGCCCCACGGCCAGCTGTTCAGTGAGAGAGTAGTAGTTCAGGCAGGTGCCACAGGCTAAAATTTCCGTACCTCTGTCTGCCAACGCCTGTAAATCGGCCAACGTGTTGCTGCCGGCGCAGGCAAGGTGTACACCGCTGTTTAAAAAAATAACAGTCTTGGGCAAAACCGGCAGCTCAGTGAGCGAAAACAGATAGCCTTTTATCAAAATTCGACCCAGTTCGTCACTGCCGCTGCCCATTTTGTCTTTGGTAATCAGCACGGTAACGCCTTCGCTCATAAGGCGGTTTATTTCGACCGGGGGTGTTATAGCCATAGTCTCGGAATGGGTACCAGCGTCGCCTTTTTCAATCGTTACCTGAAAGTCCTCCCCTGACGGCACGCTGAAAAACGCGTAGCCGTAGCCGTGGGCCATCTTTTGCAGGTTTTGCACAGCGGGCTTGTTATCAACCCACACAAGCACACTGTTGACGTCCGGATTTTGCAATTCCTTTTTCGCTGTGATAATCGGGATGGGGCATGGATTCCCACGCATGTCCAGCGTTTTCATTCTTCTTCCTGCCTTTCTGCTTGATTTGAACTAAAAACAACAGTCTCACTTTGCCGCGCAATAATCCGCCCGATGATTGCTGCGCAGGGGTCGTCTTTTTTGATCTCATCCAGCAGCTTGTCTGCCTGCGCCGCGTCCATGCTAATAAGCAGACCGCCCGAGGTTTGCGGGTCAAACAGCAGCTCTTGCGTGGCAAAGGGCAAAGCCTCCACGCTGCCATGACCCGCAAAGTGTTCCCGATTGCGCTGCCCGGCTGCGGTGAGCAGATATTCACCGGCGTAGGCGGCGGCTTCGGGTATCATCGGGATGCAACCCGCGTCAATTTCGGCCGAAACTGTATCGCCGCACATTTCAAGCAAGTGTCCCAAAAGACCAAAGCCGGTGATGTCGGTGCACGCGCTCACTTCATAGCGCATCATTTTTTCGGCGGCATAACGGTTCAGACGTTGCATGGAGGCAACCGCCTTTTCAACAGCCGCGTCTGTGGCTGCGCCGCCACGTGCCGCCGCCATAACAATGCCGACCCCAAGCGGCTTGGTCAGTATCAGCTTATGTCCTTCTTTCGGGGTGTTGTTGCGAAGAATCCGTTGGGTTTTAACCGTTCCGGTAACGGCCAGACCATACTTTGTTTCTCGGTCATAAATCGAGTGCCCCCCACCGATAGCGGCGCCGGCTTCGGCCACCTTTTCAGCGCCGCCCGCCAGAATCTCAGCCAATATGCGCTTGGGCAGCTTTTCGGGGAAGCACACAAGGTTCAGCGCCAGCAGCGGCGTGCCGCCCATGGCGTACACGTCACTCAGCGCGTTGGCGGCCGCAATACGGCCAAAGGTGCGCGCGTCCTCCACCATGGGGGAGAAAAAATCAACGGTTGAAATGAGCGACGTTTCCGCATCCAGCCGATATACGGCGGCATCGTCGGCGCCGTCAAACCCCACCAGTAAGTCAGGGGCCGAGAGTTTTGGCAGATTGCTCAGCAGGGCGGATAGTTCCCCCGACTCTATTTTTGCGCCGCATCCGCCGCCGGTGCAGCTGGCAAGGATAGAATGTTCATGTACCACTGTGCTCTTCCTTCCATTCGATATAGGTGCTTGCACCGTCATTCACGTTTCTGATGTGGATGCTTTGCGGCGAAATATGAGAGGCTTGCAGCAAAGCCAGCGCCACTGTTTGTTTTGCCAAAGGCAGGCGCAGGCATATCCCGCACCCGGCCCTGATGGCCGCGGGCAGCGGCATGACGCGCACGGGCAGCGCGGCATTCAGCAGGCATTGCTCGGCCTGTATGGCGCCGTGAGTATTGGCGAACGAAAAGACAACTTCTATCGCGTTATACGCCATGCGCATGCCTCCTCTGCGTGGCAATCTGTTCCAGTGCGGCCAGCGCTACGTTTATTTCTTCAAGCGTGTTAAACAGGCTGAATGAAAACCGCGCCACGCCCTGCCTTTCGGTGCCAAAATGCCGATGCGCCAGCGGGGCGCAGTGGCTGCCCGCGCGGGTGGCAATCCGCCAACGCTCCCAAAGCTGCAAGGCTAGGTCATCGGCGGGCAAATCTCCAATGTTCAAAGCAACGATAGGCAGGGCGGTATGGCTGCCGTGTTGCACGCCATACAAACGCACACCGGGTATTTCTGCAACCCCCGCCAAAAAGGCCGAAAGCAATCGGTGTTCCTGCTGCCTGATGGAATCGATGCCCATCCGGTTGACATAGGCCACCCCCTGCCGCAGCCCGGCAAGCCCGGGGGCGTTCATCGTGCCCGCTTCAAATAGGTCGGGCATGGCAAGCGGCTGGTGTCTGCCAAAGCTGTCGCTGCCCGAACCACCCGTTTTCACCAGTTTAAAATCGAGCGGCCTGTTGACAATAATGCCACCGGTACCCTGCGGACCGAACAATGCCTTATGCCCCGTAAAGCACAGTACGTCGGCCATGCTTGCGTAAGTTTCCACATGCCCCAAGGTCTGCGAAACATCTAAAATGAACACAAGCCCATTATCCGTACAAAAACGTTTCAAAACGGCGACGTCGGTTATCGCGCCAGTCAGGTTGGAGCCGTGAGTACACACCAAAAAGCGTGTGCTATGCCGCAGCAATAGAGGCAGCCCGTCCAGCATCAATTGCCCCGTGTTATCACACGGGATAAAAGACAGCGCACAGCCAGTTTTGTAAAGCGGACGCAAAACAGAATTATGTTCCAGCGCCGTGGTTATCACGTGGTCTTGAGGGGTGATGAGACTATCGAGCACCAAGTTCAGGCTTTCGGTTGCGCCGGAAGTAAAGGCGACAAAGAGTGGGTCTTGAAGGTTGACCAGCCGCGCCACCTCCTGTCGGGTGCGGTATATTTCTCGCGCGGCCTCAATGGCTGGATCATAAAAAGAACGCCCGGCATTGCCTAAAGAATGGATGCCCTCCATGACGGCCTGCGCCACCTGCGGGGGCTTTTGCAGCGTGGTGGCGCTATTGTCAAAATAAATCCTATCCAACTTAGCAATCCTCTTTTCAAGCGGCGCAAATACACGCTGCGCTGTCGATATAAATTTAAATGTATATCGAATAGTATAGCACCAGAAAAAGTGGCGTTCAAGCAATTATCCCAAAAAGTGATGTAACAAAATGGGCTTCGATGTAAAAACACTGGGGATATAAGCAGTCCTTTACCAGAGGCTTTATCCAACCGAATTTGCCACTAGGCTTGTTGCCGCTTACGGCAAAGTGCGGCGGGCGGGTCGCAACCCCTGATAATGCGAAGATGTGCATTGCTTATCCGCCGCATTCAGTGTAAACTATTTATATACGATGCATTTCTTGGCTGTGGTACAGGGCTGGGCAGATTTTTCTAAATGAGCTGAGTGAGGGAGCAGGATACGATGGAAGCGGTTGTCAGTTTGCGTGTCAAAAAACAGAACGTATTTTTTGGGCCGGGCACGCGCGAGCTGCTGGAAAGGATTGATGAAACGTCCTCTTTGCGGCAGGCCACAGAAGATATGGGGTTGTCTTATACCAAAGCATTGCGAATGCTCAAGGATATGCGCAACGAGCTTGGCTTTGAGGTGGTGGTTTCTGAAAAAGGCGGGCAATCACGCGGAAAAACCACCCTGACCCCAAAAGGGCGCGAGGTGTTGGACGCCTATCAGGCGATCGACGAAAAGGTGTTTGCTTATGCCCAAAGGCTGTTGGATAAAAATTTTTTATTTTAGACTAATTTTAGACGGTGTCGACATTGTTCTCAGCCATAATACAAAGTTTGCTCTTGCAAGAAGGTGCGGCAATGGATATAATAGGCTCCGATGTGTATTCTAAAACACATCGGAGCCTATTGCTTTTATCACGCTTTTGTATAGAGCGCTGCATACGCGCCGGATGTAGGACTTGATGCGCCATTCCGTCGCCATGACAGAACAAAAACCAAAAATGCCGAAATTGGAGAGATTGCATGAAACAAATTCGCACCGAGGATGCCGTAGGCCACGTTTTATGCCATGATATCACCCGTATTGTGCGCGGCGTCAGCAAAGGAACGGCCTTTCGCAAAGGGCACGTTGTCATGCCGGAGGATATCCCAGCGCTGCTGGCATTGGGAAAAGAGCATTTATATGTGTGGGAACACCAACCCGGCATGCTGCATGAAAACGACGCGGCCGAAATTCTTTACGCCTTGTGCGCGGGGCCGCATATGAAGCCCAGTGAAGTGAAAGAGGGCAAAATTGAGGTTAAAGCAGACGCGGACGGCTTTTTCTGCGTGGATGTGGAGCGGCTTAAAAAGGTGAACCGCCTTGGCGAAATGATGATAGCCACCCGGCACACCCACTCCGCGGTAAAAAAGGGCGATGTTTTGGCCGGTACGCGGATCATTCCGTTGCTGATTGCCGAAGAAAAGATGATAAAAGCCCAGCAGGCGGCAGGTGCTGCGCCCTTGCTGACGCTTTACCCGTATGCGTCTAAAAAGGTGGGCATTATCACCACCGGCAGCGAGGTTTATAAAGGCCTGATACAAGACACTTTTACGCCGGTCTTGCGCGAGAAAATAGCGGAATACGGGGCCCAAGAAATGGGACATGTGGTTTTGGGTGACGACACAGACGCCATAACCGCCGCCATTACAAATTTGGTGCGGCAGGGCGCCGACTTGGTGTTGTGCTCCGGCGGCATGAGCGTCGACCCCGATGACAGAACGCCGCTGGCCATTAAAAATGCCGCCCATTTTGTGGTGAGCTATGGTGCGCCCGTGCTGCCGGGGGCCATGTTCATGCTGGCGTATACCGCGTCGGGCGTTCCTGTAATGGGCTTGCCCGGCTGTGTGATGTATGCAAAGCGCACCATCTTCGATTTAATTTTGCCGCGCATCATGGCAAACATTCCAGTTACCGCCGAGGACCTCGCGGCACTTGGACACGGCGGGCTATGTCTTGGGTGCGCGGTCTGCATATTCCCGAACTGTGCGTTTGGCAGCGGCGTATAAGCTGTCACGGGTAAACGGCATGAAGCACGGTAAGAGTGTTTGATAGATCATGACATACAAGGAGAAAAACATGAAAAAGGTTGTATCGGTTCTGATGGCTTTATCCGTTCTTGCCCTCACGCTGGCTGGCTGCGGCGGCGGTGCCGGCAGCAGCGCAGCCCCTGTTTCAAGCGCGCCGCAGGCCGCCTCCAGCGAAGAACAACACGAAGCCGTCACCCTCATGCTGGCTGCGGCCGCCAGTCTGGAAGACAGCTTCACCAGCACGCTGATTCCCATGTTCAACGCGCTGTACCCATGGATTACGGTGGAAGGCACTTACGATTCCTCCGGCAAGCTGCAAACCCAAATTGAAGAGGGCCTTGCGGCAGACCTCTTTTTCAGCGCGGCCACCAGGCAGATGACCGCCCTTGTGGAGCCCGGCATGATTGACGAAGGCACTGTGGTGAAGCTTTTAGAAAATGAAATTGTGCTGATTGCTCCCGCCGACTCCGACACCGCCGTCGATTCGTTTGATAAAATTGGCGAAGCCGAAACCATCGCGCTTGGCGACCCCAAAAGCGTACCGGCCGGCCAGTACGCACAGGAAGCGCTGACAAGCCTTGGCGTGTGGGACGCCATTCAAAGCAAAGTGAGCCTTGGCACTAATGTAACCGAGGTTTTGAATCAGGTAGCCGAGGGCAGCGCCGACGTGGGCATTGTGTACGCCACCGACGCCGCCCAAATGCCCAATAAGGTAAAAATCTT
>DALYYK010000093.1:0-8280 GCA_031983305.1 Candidatus Fimivivens sp.
CACGAAATTTCGCCCTCGTCGGGCATGCGCTTGCCGGTGATGATGTCAAGAAAGGTCGTTTTGCCCTCGCCGTTGGCGCCCACCAGCCCGATGTGCTCGCCTTTTAGCAGCCGAAACGACGCGTCCTTTAGAATCTGCCGCGCGCCAAAGCCGTGGGTGACATGGCTGACATTTAATATGCTCATAGGGTCTCCTTATAATAAAATCGAAATCTTCGTCTGCCGCAAACGGTGCGGCGGCTTTTAAAATTTATCGTCGAACGCGGCTATTGTATCATGTTTTTTCGCGTTTTTCCACCCTTATAAACTGAAGGCCGTTTTCGACGCTAATCCTGCGTCCATTGGCAATTAAGTCTTCCAGCCCGACAAACGCCTCCGACGCCATTAATCAACCCCAGCCGATAGCCGTGCAGCAGCGTGCCGATCTCGGTCAGCCGACTGACCTCGCCCTGTGTATCTCAACATATTTTTCAAACAGACTTCTTTGGTCGGGGCTAAGCCCGGCGCGAAGCTTTTCAGCGTTGCCGGATAGCACCCGCACTACCTCGCGGTATTCGGGACTGCGCTCAGAAAGCCGAGGCCGCAGCGCGAGGGTACCGTAAGCGAATTCCTCTAAAATGCTCTGCATAAAACATCCTTCTTTCATTATGTGTTGCCAACGGCAGTTTGAAAGAAGCGGCGGCGTATAATATGATAGTTACACCGCATCGCCTTCGGGTGCTGTTGGGGTGGAGAAGTGGCGTGCATTGTTGGTTGACATTGCGCCGCTTCTCTCATCTTTTGTCGAGGTCATCATAAACCTTGTCAATACCTTGGCGAACAACATCCGACGTCGTTATTTTTAATGCCTTTTTGCATTTTTCTAACTTGGCCTTCGTTTCTTCGCCGACTAATACGAAAATTCGGTCTTTCATCGGTTTATCGCCCGCCGGGGGCCGACCCATTTTCTTTTGCACCACGGTATCGCCTCACTTTCATGCGCATATATGTATCTTAAACTAAGATGCGCATGAAAGTCAAGTGAAATTAGGCTTTGGCGCGAATTTTTATTTTAAAGCCGATTTTTAACCGATTCAGCGCACAAGCGGTCGATTTTATACTATAATAAGGGCATTACAATTGCAGATAAAACCCGGCACGGCCTTATATTCATAACCGGCGTCGGGCGACAAGGAGAAGCCATGCTGTTATCCGCCGAGCATCTTTCTAAAAATTACGCCACCAAGCAGCTTTTGCAGGACGCCTCGCTTTATTTAAACGAGCGCGACCACATCGGCATTGTCGGCATTAACGGTGCCGGCAAAAGCACGCTGCTGAAAATCATCGCGGGGGACGAGCAGCCCGATTCCGGCGCCGTTTCGGTCAACCCGAACCTTAAAATCGCCTATCTGCCGCAGAACCCGGCGATGGAAGATCACCTCACCGTCTTTGGGCAGGTGTCGAAAATGGTCGCGGCGCGGTTTGGCGATATTGACGACTACGAGATCAGGGCGATGCTCGCACGGCTCGGCGTCCCCGATTTTGACGCTAAAATCGGCGCCCTTTCAGGTGGGCAGCGCAAGCGCGCGGCGCTGGCCGCCACGCTGCTCTGCCCGGCCGAGGTGCTGATTTTAGACGAGCCCACCAACCACCTTGACAGCGACATGGTCGTCTGGCTTGAGCAGCGGCTGAGCCGCTTTACCGGCGGGCTGATCATGGTGACCCATGACCGTTATTTTCTTGAGCGGGTCGCCACCCGCATCGTCGAGGTTTCGCACGGCAATCTCTACACCTACGAGGCCAACTATTCCAAATTCCTCGAGCTAAAGGCGCAGCGGGCTGAGATGGCGCAGGCCGGCGAGCGCAAGCGGCAGGCGATTCTGCGCCGTGAATACCAGTGGATTATGCGCGGCCCACGCGCGCGCAGCACCAAAAGCCGCGATCGCATCGAACGGTACGACGCGCTTAAGGGCCAGTCGGCCCCTGTCGCCGACGACACGGTACAGCTCTCGACCGTCTCCAGTCGTCTGGGCAAAAAGCTCATCGCGCTCGAGTCGGTCTCAAAGGGCTTTGGCGGGCAGACCGTCATTGAAAATTTCTCTTATAGCGTCCAGAGAAACGACCGCATCGGCATTGTCGGGCCAAACGGCGCGGGCAAATCGACGCTGCTCAACCTCATCGCGGGGCGTATAACGCCTGACGGCGGCAGTGTCGACACCGGCTCGACGGTACGGGTCGGCTATTTTACGCAGGAGGGGCGCGAGATGAATCCCGCCCAGCGGGTCTTTGATTTTATCAGCGACATTGCGGGCGAGGTTAAGACCGACGAGGGCACCTTTTCGGCCTCCCAAATGCTTGAGCGGTTTCTGTTCACATCCGACCTGCAATATGCCCCGATCGGCAAGCTCAGCGGCGGCGAGCGCAGGCGGCTGTATCTGTTGAGCATCCTCATCGCCGCGCCGAATATATTGCTGCTCGACGAGCCGACCAACGATCTCGATATTGAAACGCTGGCGATTTTAGAGGATTATCTCGAATCCTTCCCCGGCGCGGTCATCGCCGTCTCGCACGACCGCTACTTTCTTGATAAGGTGGCTGAGTCGATCTTCGAGGTGGGCGGCGACGGCAATATCACCTGCTACACCGGCAACTACAGCGACTATGCCGAAAAGCGTCCGCCCGCGCAGCCGCCCGAGCTAAAGAAGGAGGCGACGGCAGCCCCGAGGGAGGCTTCTCAAAAGCCGCGCAAGCTCAAATTCTCGTTTAAAGAACAGCAGGAATTTGAGGCGATCGACGACGACATCGCGGCGCTTGAGGCGCAAATCGTGGACTGTACCCACGCGCTGTCAAAGGCCGCCAGCGACTATGTTCGCCTGCAGGAGCTGACGGCGCAGCTCGATATGCTCAAGGCGGCGCTTGAGGCTAAAACCGAGCGGTGGGTTTATCTCAATGAGTTGGCTGAGAAGATTGGCGCGCAATAATCGATAAAATTTATCCGACGCGCCGTTTCGCAACACCGTAAGACTTGCGAAACAGCGCGTTTTGGTTTAAAATGGTATTGTAAGCCATTGTTCAATAAGACCAATCGGGGCAATGCCCCGGCGCGTTAAAACAGGTGCTTTTCTTGAAAGGAGATGTCCTTTGTCATGAAAATGGTTTTGCTCGGGCCTCCCGGCGCGGGAAAGGGCACGCTTGCCAAGGGCGTCGCCGCCATATTTAACATTCCGCACATCTCAACCGGCGAGATGCTGCGCGCCGCCGTCAAAAGGGGCGGCAGCACCGCCCAAGAGGTCGACCGGCTGATGCGGGCGGGTCAGCTGCTGCCTGATGAACTCATTTTGCAGATTGTCAAGGAGCGCTTGGCTCAGCCCGACTGCGGCGTGGGCTATATCTTGGACGGCGTGCCCCGAACGGTTGCGCAGGCCCAAGGGCTGGAGGCCATCGGCGTCGCGGTCGAAACAGCCGTGCTGCTCTCAGTGGCGGATGATATTGTCATCGCCCGCATGGCGTCGCGCCGTGTCTGCGCGCAGTGCGGCGCGGGGTATAATCTCGACGGAATGCCGCCAAAGGTGGCGGGCGTCTGCGATGTTTGCGGCGGGCCGGTTGTTGCGCGGGCGGACGACGCGCCCCAGACCATCGCCGACCGCTTGAAGGTCTACCACCACGACACTGAGCCGGTGGCGGCGTTTTATCAAGAGCGCGGGATGCTGTTGACCGTCGTGTCGGACAGTACGCCGCAAAAAACGCTGGGCGCGCTGCGCGCGGCGCTGGGCTTAGAATCGGCTGCACCGCTCTCGCCGCGGACTGCTGAAAATCTCCTGCATAAAAACGCTGTAAATTAAAAGTTTTTGTATAACGCCTCTTAAAAAATAAGCGCCCGGCGGCAAGGTTTAAACACAACCTGCCGTCGGGCGCTTTTAATTCCCGCAATAAAGCTAAATACTGCTATTTTGGGGTATTCCCGTTGTCTCAAGCTCTTTAAGATACGCGTCAAGCGCGTGGGCGGCCAGCACCACCGTCTTGAGACAGCGCGTTTCGTCGTTGCGATATTTAAGCTTGAGCGCGTCACAGTCAATGCTGCCCAGCTCACTCTCAAACTTTTGGACAAAACCGGCGCACAGCTCCTTAAAGTTTTCGGTCGCGTGGGCGCGCTCCTCCACCTTTAGGCGGCCGATAGCGGCCAGCGCGCCGCACAGCGCCCCGCAGGTCTTTTCGCAGCCGAGCCCGCCGCCAAATGCGCTGACCAGCTTAAAATCCTGCTCGCGCAGGTCAAAGCCGTACCGCTCATCGGCCACGCGCAAAATGGCCTCGGCACAGTTATAATCGCGGGTGATAAAATAGTCGTATATCCGGTCCTCCACAAAGATATCCCCTCTCATAGCTTTACGTTGATTTCCATTGTAACACATCCGCGCGCAAAATGCGCGGCAAAACCGCATGGCGGCAAAACATTTCAGAAATATTTTGCCAAAGGCGGCGCGTTTTGGATTTAATGGAAGATATCCTGCGCACGTTTTTAGAATAATTAATTTTGTTATACAGTCTTGCGCTTGCGGCAAAACCATGCGTACATCATTATATCCGAAAAAAGCCGGGCGCTCGGGGCATAGTATAGCTATGCACAAACCACAGATACCAAAAAGAGGTTTGACGCGCGAAAAAAAACAGGATATGATATAAAATACAAAAAAAGCTTACAGGAAGTGACCGCATGTGACGCAATGGCAAAACAGACTATTTGGACGAAGCAAGGCGGCGTTTAACAGCCCGCTGGTGCGTGTTTTGCTCATCGGTGTAGCGGTGGCGCTCACGTCGCAGCTTTATTTTCTGCCCGGTGTGGGCGGCTTTCGTTTTTCGGGTTCGGTCATATTATATCCGGTTTTGCTCGTAAAGCTGCTGCCATCGCGCCGTGTTCCGGCGCCGGTGGCGGGCGCTGTGACAGCGGGCATTGTCTGGTTTTCGCGCATTTTGATGGCGTGGGCCGTGGGGCGGGCGCTGTATGGCGCGGCAATTTTGGCGCTGCCCGGGGCGTTGTTTTATCTTTGCTACGACGCACTGATGCTGCTGGCGCTGCCGGGCCGGGGTAAACGGCCGCTGCTGCGCTTTTGGCTTGGCTGCTTTGTGGCGGATCTGCTGTCAAACCTTTTTGAGATTGGGCTTTCATCGGGGCTTCACTACGGGGCGCAGCCGCCCTCGTTTTATCTGATTCTCATGGTAGTGGCGCTGGTGCGGTCGGTTTGCGCCGCCGCGCTGCTCTGGTGGCTGGGCTATTACCGTCGTCTGCTGCTGCTTGAGGAGCGCGAACGGCGTTATCAGCGTCTGTTTTTGATGACCGCGCAGCTCAAGGACGAGCTTTATTTTCTCAAAAAGGCCGCTGGGGACATCGAACGGGTCATGGGCAAGGCCTATGAGCTGTACGAGGGACTGGCGGAAGGCGCGCCGTCCGCGCCGGATCAAAACCGTCAGCTCGCCTTGGCGATCGCACGGGATGTGCACGAGGTCAAAAAAGGGCACCTGCGCATTCTAAGGGGCATTGAAGCGGAGGTCGAAGCCGCTTACGATCGTGAGGTCATGCATATTTCAGATTTGATGAACATCCTCAAGGAGTCGGCCCGCAAAACCTTTGACCGGCAAAAGCCGCAGAAAATTAAGGTAATCATTCAGGTTGGGCACCCGTTTGTAACGCGTGAGCACCACCGGCTCATGTCGATTCTGCGCAACCTCGTCACCAACGCCATTGAGGCGCTCGAGCAGGCGGAGCGGGGCGGGACGATTCGGGTCGACGCGTTTTTAGAGGCGGAAAACATCGTCTTTCGGGTTGAGGATGACGGACCCGGCGTACCCCCGCGCATGCGAGAGAAGATTTTTAGCATCGGCTATTCGACCAAGTTCAACCCGGTGACCGGCGATATCAACCGCGGCGTGGGGCTTGCCGCTGTCAAATCGCTGACCGAAGAGCTGGGCGGTTCGGTGACGATTGAAACGGCGCAGGAGCAGGGCTGCCGTTTTTTGGTGCGCATTCCACGCGCACAGTTGGAGGAGAATTATGCGGATTTACATCGTTGAAGATGACCCCACGGTGGTCGCCGTGCTTGAGGATATTATCGAGGGCGAAGAACTGGGCGAGGTTTGCGGCACGACCGAGGATGGCCGCGTCGATCTGGCGCGGATTGGCGCCTGCGCGCCCGATTTAGTGCTCATCGACCTTCTGATGCCCGGTATGGACGGCATTCAGGTCGTGCGTGAACTAAAGGCCCGGCAGCCGGGGACACGCTTCATCATGATTTCGCAGGTCAGTGCCAAGGAGATGGTGGCCAAAGCCTATGAGGCGGGCGTTGAATTTTTCATCCACAAGCCGATAAACCTGTTTGAGATTCGGCGAGTGGTTGGCAATATCGCGCAGCAGATCGAGCATGAGCGTACCCTTTCAAGCATTCAAAGCATGCTGCACGGCGGCTTGCAGGCTGCACGCGCCGTCCCCGCCAGCCACGAGGAGCTTTGGCGGCAGCGCTTGAAAAGCATCCTCAGTCAACTGGGCATGGCGGGTGAGAAGGGCTCTAATGATATCATCGAGCTGTGCGTGGCGCTGCTGCGCCGACATGAGACGGTGTCGCAGGTGGGCATGCGCACGCTCTGCGCCCAGCTTGGCGAGAACCCCAAATCGACCGAGCAGCGCGTCCGTCGCGCCGCCGAGCGCGGGCTGCGCCATTTGGCCAGCCTCGGCATTGAAGATTACGGCAACGAGATTTTTGTGCAGTATGCCTCGCGCTTGTTCCCGTTTAGCGAGGTGCGCGCCGAGATGGCCTGCATTCAGGGCAAGGGCATCAACGGCAAGGTCAATCTCAAGAAGTTTATCGACGGCATGGTGATTCTCGCCGAGGAATTTTGAAGCGCAAAACCCTCTGTTTTGCACCGGACGTTTGACAGAATGTCTCCCACACAAACGCACAAGCAATTTAAGCGATACAAAATTGAAGCTTTTTAGACATAAAAACCGTTGTCTTTCAGCGGTTTTTAACTTTTTTAGGAAAAAAACATTGGCAAAACGCACAAAAGTATTGGGGGGATGATTAGAAGAACTGTAGAAACATTTTTTTGTTTCGACACATTTTGACGCCAAATGAAGGACAGTGGATAAACTCAGAACAAACACAGGTGAAACTGTGCATTGTCGGGCAAGCGCCTGATAGCGATATTTGATTAAAAAGATGAATAGACCGACGCGTAGATTTTGACCTTGTCCGGACGACACTGCGGGCGGGCTGACGCCCGCCGACGGCAAGATGTCCGCAAAGCAAAAAATCTGCCGCTCATATATCAGATTTTTGGTGGAATATTTCGTTACAGGCCGCGCTTTATAAGCGTGTAGGCGACAAAATGGGGGATGTATTGGGCGGACAGCGTGAAAAGTGCGGCGCGGATGGGTGTTTTAAATCGCCGCCGCACGCAAAGCACAGGGGGTGCTTTTGGGGGAAAGTGCCCGGGCTTCTCTTTTCAGCTCTCCGCCGCAATACAGCGGTAATGCCGCACTGCGGCAAAGGGCCTTGCGCCCACCCGCGTATCCGCCGTGAAACAGCCAACAGCATTGACTGACAACGAATTTTTTTAATGAGAGGAATTATGTCTATGGAGCTGTCCTTTAATCTGATTGAAACGTTTGGTCTCTCGGTGGTCGTTTTGCTGATCGGAAAATTTCTGGTCGATAAAATTGGCTTTTTAAACAAGTTCTGTATCCCGGCCCCGGTGGTGGGCGGCTTGCTGTTCTCGCTGCTGAATCTGGCATTGAATGTCGGCGGCGTGGCGACCATTAAGCTCGACACCGGCCTGCAAAGCTTTTTTATGATCTGCTTCTTCACCACGGTGGGCTTCGGTGCGAGCCTGTCTGTCCTTAAAAAGGGCTCGGTCGCGGTTGTCATATTTCTTGCGGCGGCCAGCCTGCTGTGCGTGTTCCAGAATGCGATTGGTGCGGGCATTGCCACGCTGATGGGTGAGAACCCGCTGCTCGGTATCGCTGTCGGTTCGGTACCGATGACCGGCGGACACGGCACCTCGGCTGCGTTTGGCCCGATTATGGAAGAAGCCGGCCTCGCGGGCGCTTCTACGATTGCGGTTGCGGCGGCGACCTTCGGTCTCGTCAGCGGCAGCTTGATGGGCGGCCCGATTGCCAACCGACTGATCCGCAAAAAGAACCTCAAGAGCGGTGAGGGCAGCGCTGTTTCGGGCGATGCCAGCATCCTTGAAGAGAAGCAGGTTCTCTTGAATAGCGGACATCTGTCCAGCGCGTTTTTCCAGATCGCCATTG
>DALYYK010000094.1:0-8213 GCA_031983305.1 Candidatus Fimivivens sp.
AGGAATGGCGTTGGGGACAGCGCGGCAGTAGGTGGCACCCCTCATCAAAAACGGTTCACGCTGCTCGCCGGTCAATTCGTTGGCGACGGCGGTCATAGCAGCCACGACGGGATCATCAATCGGCATACAAAAGCCGTCGACTCCCTCCTCCACCGTCAGCTCAAGGCTGTGTGCGGCGCAGGCGGCGCGCATCAGCGGTTCTATGCGCTTACAGCTATCCTTGGCGGGGTAGCGGCAGTTAAAGCCAAACACAAACCGCCCATCCGCAGTGCGGGAGGCTAGCCCCCCAATAATGGTCAAGAGGCCGTATGCGCCGGTATCAAGCGCGATACCCAACGTTTGGCCGGTGACGTCTAAAAGCGTGTCGCGCCAGAAGGCAATGAGCGCCTTTTCCTGCCCGTGCAAAACATTGGCGCGCAGCAGCGCGTCAAAGGCTAGACCGATGGCGTTGAGCGACTGCTCGGGTATCGAGGCGTGAGCGGACAGGCCGACGGTGTGCAGCCGGGTGTAATCACCCGCTTGCGTGACAGTGATTCTGTTGTCGGCAAAGGGTTTCAGTAGCTCAAAAAGCGTTTTGTCCAGCAGAATTTCGCACTCTGAGGCGACGGTGTTGGTGGCGGTGCCCGCCTTGAGCGACAGAATCTGATCCGCGACCGGCTTTGATGTAACGCTGCCCGCGAAGATGCCCTTTTCGGCAAAGGCGGCGGGGAACATGCTGTCCGGCACCAGCGTAAATTTGGGCCAGCCGACCGTTTGGCCGTAGTATTCAACATCGGTCATCATATCCTCTTCGTTGCAGCCGTAGAACAGTCGAATGGCGTGCTTCATCGGCAGCTTCAATTGCCGGATACAGTCGAGCGCGTAGAGCCCCACAATGGCCGAGCCCTTGTTGTCGATCGCACCTCGCCCCCGAACAAAGCCATTTTCGACCACCGGGATAAAAGCGTCGGTCGTCCAGCCGATGCCTGCGGGTACGACGTCGAGATGGGCAAAAATGCCAAGCTCTTCCCTGCCCCGCCCCCAGCGCAGGCTGGCGCAACGATTTTCGTGGTTTTTCAGCATCAGGCCTTTTTTAGCGCAAAGATCGCCCATGACCCGGAGCACTTGAAGGCAACCTTGGCCGTAGGGGGCTTCGGTTGAGCTATTGGGCTCGGTGATGCTTTTAACCTCTATGAGTCGGCAGAGATCCTCCACCATTTCTTTTTCGTTTACGGCAAGGTAGTCCTCCACCCGCTGCAATATTGTGGCAGAAGCAACCACAAGCATTCCCCCTTTTCGATTATGCGTTCCATTATAATGGACGGGCGGGCAAATAACAATAAAAACAGACTATTTTCTGAAAGAATATTCAATTTATAAGCTTGGATATTAAGGATGCACGCGGCGGCGTATTCCTCATAGAGGGTAAAGTTGCTTTGTCAGATGCTTATATTGAAGCCTTTACCTTCAAAGGGGCATTACTATGCGGCGCTTATAACTATAATTTATACGCATTGAATTTTATACGAAAAGTAATGGATTTATAATCAAAAGCGGCGGATTTTTACCCGCCGCCAACTGAGTTATTCTGCTTTTTTTCTAAACCCCAGCCCCAGCATTTTGGGCCCCGCGTTGACTGCCACGCAAGGGCCGATCGGCCCCATAAGATAGGGCGATTTACCGCCCAGCTTTTTGATGGCGGCAGCCAGCTCCTTGGCCTGCTCGGGATTATTGCCGTAGGCGATGATATACTCACCCTTGATATCCTCGGCCATATCAGCATACATTTGCGCCATTTTTGGCACGAGCGTCTTATCGCCGCGCGTTTTTTCAAGCACTTTATTTTCGCCCGAGATAGACATGATCGGCTTTAGCCCAAGCATATCGCCGACAAAGGCGGCGCAGGCGTTTAAGCGGCCCGAGCGCTTGGCATATTGCAGATTATAAAGCCCCACAAGGGTGACCGAGTTGTTGTACCAATCCTGCATGTCATCGGCGACGACATCGGGGTCCTCTCCCTTTTTGAGGCGCTCAAGCCCCAGCAGCGCAGGCATGGCGATTACATAAGAATAGGTCGTGGAATCCACCACGCGAATGTGCAGCTTGCCTTCGAGCGCGGGGTATTCGACCGGCAGCAGCTCCACGGCGTGCTGGGCCGCCGAATGGGTGCCCGAGCCCTTGGCGTTCATCGTGACGCAGATCACATCGGTATAGCCCTCTTTGGCGGCACGCAAGAACTCCTCCATAAACTGAATGACTGTCACCTGGGAGGTGTGCGGCAGCGTATTGCTGCGCTCGACCTCGGCATAAATCGTCTCGCTGTTTATTTCGATCCTATCCACATAGGGGATACCGTTCATCTCGACGCCGCAGTTGACAACGCGCAGGCCGTACTTCCTCTCCTGTTCCGGCGACAGGTCGCAGCAGGAATCGCAAAGCATTAAGGTTTTTCTCATGTTAGTCCTCCCATCGGTAGTTGCGCAGCCTGCCCTCGCCTGAAAGGCCGGGATAGCCCCATTGCCGCAGCGTTTCAAAGACAGCGATGGCAACGGTGTTCGAAAGATTCAAGCTGCGCGCTTCTTCAAGCATCGGGATGCGCACACAGCTTTGGGGATTCTCAAAAAGCAGCGCCTCGGGCAATCCGGCGTCCTCGCGCCCGAAGATCAGATATGCCCCGTCGGGGTAGCAGACGTCGCTGTGAATGTGCCGCGCCTTGGTGGTGAAGTAATAAAACGGGCCTGGATTTTTGGCGAAAAAGTCGTCGCTGTTGGTATACTCGGTGATGTCGAGCAGACGCCAGTAATCAAGCCCGGCACGTTTTAATTTTTTGTCATCAAGCACAAAGCCCATGGGGCCGACCAGATGCAGCCGAGCACCCGTCGCCGCGCAGGTGCGGGCGATATTGCCGGTGTTTTGGGGTATCTGCGGCTCTATTAATACGATATTTAGTGTATGCAAAATCAATAATCTCCAAAAGAAAAAGGATATACTTCACTATACCATCCCCGAGGCAAAATAACAAGTATCGCCTGTTACATTTTTATAAGCGGTATTGTTAACCGTTGTGGACGTTTTAAGCTGTGCCGCGCCAGTGGGCGGCGCGTTTAGATCTATTAAAATTCCCTGTCGCAAAACGGTATTTTCTTTGACTTGGGATTTGCTGGTGCTATAATGAAGAATAGAGAGTAGATCCGGCGACATCCCCTTCCGATTAAAATCAAAGGAGCAGGCACATGAGACAATTGATGACAGGCGACGAAGCAATTGCCCGCGGCGCGTGGGAAGCGGGCGCGCATTTTGCCGCAGCCTATCCCGGAACCCCCAGCACTGAAATTATGGAAAATATCGCGGCCTATGATGAGATCACCTGCGAGTGGTCGCCCAACGAGAAGGTCGCCTACGAGGCGGCTTACGGCGCGTCGCTGGCTGGCGGGCGGGCGATGGCCTCGATGAAGCATGTCGGCGTCAACGTGGCGGCCGACCCGCTGTTTGCGAGCGTGTATATGGGCGTCAATGGCGGCATGGTCGTCATTTCGGCCGATGAGCCGGGGCAGCATTCCTCGCAGAGCGAGCAGGATAACCGCCGTTACGCGCAGGCGGCGCGGCTGCCGATGCTCGAGCCCGCCGACAGTCAGGAATGTCTTGATATGGTCAAGGCGGCGTTTGAATTGTCAGAGAGCTTGGACCTGCCGGTGATGATCCGCATGACCACCCGCATTTGCCATGCCAAGAGCATTGTCGAAACCGCCCCCCGGCAGGAAATCGAGATTCGCAGCTATACAAAGGACGTCACTAAAACCATCACGGTGCCGGCTATGGCGCGCGGGCTGCGGCTAACGCTTGAAAAGCGGGTGGCCAAAGCGCTTGAATGTGCTCAAAGCAGCGTGCTAAACCGTGCCGAGCACGGCGACGGCAAAATCGGGGTTATCACCTCGGGGGTATGCTACTATTATGCCAAAGAAGTGTTCGGCGAAACGGCATCCTATTTAAAGCTCGGCATGAGCTGGCCGCTGCCCGATACGCTGATCGCCGACTTCTGCCGCTCGGTCGAAACGGTTTATATTGTCGAGGAAAATGACCCTTACATTGAAGAGGCGGTTTCGCGGCTTGGGTTTACGCCCCACGGGCGGGACACCTTTCCGTTTTGCGGCGAGCTGCTGCCCGACGTGCTGCGCCGGTCGCTGCACGGGCAAACCTATCCGACGCTTGACTACGACCGCTCGAAGGTGCTGGCCCGCCCCCCGATGCTCTGCGCCGGATGTCCCCACCGCGGCCTATTTTATGAGCTGGGCAAGAAAAAGAATGTGCTGGTGGCGGGCGATATCGGCTGCTATACCCTCGCCTTTTCAAAGCCCTACGACGCGATGGATTGGGATATCTGCATGGGCGCGGCCTTTTCTTCAGGCCACGGCGCGCAGAAGATGTTTGATAAGAAGGGGGTTGCGACCCGCGTCGTGTCGGTTATGGGCGACTCGACGTTTTTCCACACCGGCATCAATTCGCTCATCGACGTGGCTTATAACGGCTCGAACACCGTCAATATCATTCTCGATAACCGCATCACCGGCATGACCGGCCATCAGGAAAATCCGGGCAGCGGACGCACCATCAAGGGAGAGCCTTCCGAGGCCATCTCGATCGAGCAGCTGGTGCGCACCATCGGCATCAAGCATGTGCGGGTCATCAACCCGAATATCCTCAAAGAGGTGCGCGAGACGCTCGACTGGGCGCTCTCGCTCGACGCGCCGTCGGTCATCATCACACGCTGGCCCTGCGTCTTAAAGCGCTTCTCGCAGGAGGATCATCAGGAGTTCCCGGGCGCGTTTGAGCAGAAAATGGTCGTGTCTGAAAAATGTATCGGCTGCAAGGCCTGCTTAAAGTGCGGTTGTCCGGCCATCTCGTTTAAATCCCGCGAGAAAAGATCGGTTATCGACCCGAATCTATGCGTGGGCTGTACCGTCTGCGCGCAGGTCTGCCCGGTGGGCGCCATCGTGAACGAGGAGGAAATAAGCCATGCGTGAGGTAAAAAGCGTTCTGCTGGTCGGCGTCGGCGGGCAGGGCACCATTTTGGCGGCCAAGCTGCTGACCCTCGGCTTGATGCAGGCCCGTTATGACGTTAAAATGAGCGAGATCCACGGCATGAGTCAGCGCGGCGGCAGTGTGTCGTCACAGGTGCGCTACGGCGCGCAGGTGCTCTCGCCCGTCATTGAACGCGGCGGCGCTGATGTGCTGGTGTCATTTGAAAAAATGGAGGCGTTGCGCTGGCTTGAGTATCTCAAGGTGGACGGTAAGGCGGTTGTGAGCGATCACGAGATACCGCCCATGCCGGTGCTCTCGGGCGCGGTCGAATATCCCGAGGGTATCTGTGAGGCGCTTTGTACAAAGGCCGACGTTCTGGTGATAGACGCCGCAGAAGAAGCCGCGAAACTCGGCAGCGCCAAGGCGATGAATATGGTGCTGCTTGGGGCCGCCATCCGACTGCTTGAACTGGAGGAGATTGATTGGACGGCCATCATTACCGAGAACGTGAAGCCGCAGTTTGCCGAGTTAAATCTTAAAGCGCTTGAAAAGGGCCGGGCGTTGGCCAAACAGTAATAAACAAGGGGCCGCCGCCGCGGCCTCTTTTATTTCCGACAAAATTTGCGCAGATGGTTGCTCTTAGTCCTAAAAGCAGGTAAACTGGTAGAGCTAATATTATAAACGAAGGACGATGGCCTGATGCCCCGAAAGATTACCTATAACGCGCCTGTGGTGTTGACCTTTTCGCTGCTGTCGCTGGCGGTGCTGCTGCTGGGAAACGCGACGGCGGGTGTGGCGACCGCCAAATTTTTTACGCTTAAATTTACCGCCTTTAGCGACCCGTTGCTCTATCTGCGGCTGTTCACCTATGTGCTCGGGCATGCCAATTGGGAGCATTACAGCGGCAACATGATGCTGCTGTTGCTTACCGGGCCAATGCTTGAAGAAAAGTACGGCAGCCGCCAGCTGCTGACGGTCGTTATTTTTACGGCTATTACCACCGGCATTTTACATCTGCTGCTGCTGCCGGGTGTGGCGGTGCTGGGGGCCAGCGGTATTGTGTTTGCGTTTATTCTGCTGGCTTCTATCACCGGCAGCGGAGAGCGCCAGATTCCGCTGACGCTGATTGTCGTGGCGGTCATCTATCTGGGCGGCGAGATGCTCAGCGGCGCCTTTGCCGATGATTCGATCTCACAGCTCTCGCATATTATCGGCGGTGTCATCGGCTGCGGGTTCGGCTATGTCTTTAAGCCGTACAGAAGAATCAAGACGGTTGAGGTGCGATAGCGATACACAGTAGCCCGCTAAATCTAAAGCATGAGCGGCCTGCTACGAAATTTCTGCCCCGCTGCGTTGTTGTCCGCACCGGGCGGCACCGCTTTGGTTCTTCGCCTTGTGGAACGGATAATTTCTTAAAATCCGTCTTATGTTTCAGATGGGGTTAGCTACTGGTATTAAAGCGAGCGTTTACGGATGCTTTAAATTGTTGTGCAAAACGCGCCCTAAACATGGCTAAGGCCGTTTAGGGCGCGTTTTTGGGTGTAAGAAAAAGTTTTGTTACGCGTATAGCGTAAGGCAAATAGGCTGTTTAGCATCACGGGCAATATTACACCTGCTCTAACAGCAGCGACACGCACAGTCCGGCGACGCCGCACAGGCTCATGACCAGAATAGGATTGGGCTTCCACCTTCTCAAAACCAAAAATGCGGCCAGAAAAAGCGCGGCGCCGATGCCGTTGATATTTTGCAGGCTGGCACCCGCGCCTGAAAACAACACGAGCTTTAAAATCGAAAGACCCGCCGCCGCAATTAGCGCCACAACCGCCGGTCTTAGACAGGACAGGATGCTTTGCACGGCCGAAAGACCCTGACATTTATAGTAGACCAGCGCCAGCAGCGATACGAGGATGCAGGAGGGCAGAATGCTGCCCAGCGTTGCAACAACAGCGCCGGGGATGCCCGCGATGCGAATGCCCACGAAGGTAGCGGCGTTAATGGCAATCGGGCCGGGCGTCATTTCGGCGATGGTGATCAGGTCGGTGAATTCGCTCATGGTCAGCCACGCGTGCGTCTCGACGACCTGGTTTTGAATCAGCGGCATCGCGGCGTAGCCGCCGCCGACACTGAACAGCCCGACCTGCACAAAGCTGAGAAGAAGCTGTAAATAAATCACTTTTGGCACCCCCTTTTCAGTTGGGGCAGCGCCTTGCAGACGCCGATGAGTGCGGCGGCCAGAATGATATAGATGACGTTGACCTTGAGAAAAAAGACGGCGGCAAAGGCGGTTGCCATAATCCACAGGCTGCCCTGAGCCCTTTCTTTAACCACCTTTTCACCCAGGCAAAACACCACATCAAGAATGACGGCGGCCACACCGGCCTGCATGCCCTTTAGTGTCAGCGCGACGTATAGATTGCTTGCAAACGCTGTGTAAAAGAACGAGATGACCGACAGAATGACCATCGGCGGCAAAATGGTGCCGAACACGGCGACGAGCATGCCCGCCAGCCCCGCGACGCGCCAGCCGACCAGTATCGCGGCGTTGACGGCGATAGCGCCGGGGGCCGATTGCGCGAGCGCGGTTAAATCAAGCATCTCCTTTTCGTCGATCCAATGCAGCTTATCCACAAATTTCTGCTTCATAAACGTGATGATGACAAAGCCGCCGCCGAATGTGAAGGCACTGATATAAAGCGTGCTCAAAAACAACTGTTGCAGCGTTTGCAGCCTGCGGCCGGGCTGTGATAGGTTTTGCATGAGAAATCACCTCGGAGTTTTTATCGGTTGTCAGTCGTTTCAAGTTATTACCTTAAAACCGAACTTCTTTATCATACCCCTTATGGCCCCGATTGTAAAATAATTTGTCGGCAGCCAAACTTATATACGCAAATATATGCAAAAAAGGCGTGCGGGCACTAGTGTCCCGCACGCCTTATGAAAAGGAAAAGAGAATAGCATTCAATAGGTTTTGATTTTAAGTCGCGGCGTCAGTCCTCATGGTTATTATAACGGGTGTGCAGCAGCTGGTGGGTGTGGTGATGGTCGGAAAGCAGCCCGTCGTAAAGTGTCGTGATCATCGGGTTTTCTTCCGAGCTTTTGATCTGCGCCAGTTTATCGGCGGTGTAGAGGCCGTCGGCACGGGTACGCTTGGTGCGGTCGCGGCCAAACGGCTGGCCCGCACCGCCGATGCAGCCGCCCCGGCAGGCCATGACCTC
>DALYYK010000095.1:0-8195 GCA_031983305.1 Candidatus Fimivivens sp.
AGACTATCTATTACCACGCTTACCAAAAACCAGAAACCTGAGGAAAGACGATGACGTTTGAAGAATTATATAAAAAGCTGACCTACGATAAAGCGCAAAACAGGGAAGAGGACTGGACGGGGCTGCACTACGACAAGCATCAGATGGACTGTCTGCTTCATCCCGACGACCACCCTTTGGTATGGAAAATCGACGCCTGCGATTGCGCCGACCAAGCCTGTATCGCGGCATGCCTCTTTGACGCGGCCGAAATTAAAAACGGCGTCCTGCATTTTGACGCCGAAAAATGCACCGGCTGCAATGCCTGTGTTGAGGCCTGCGAGGCGCGTAAGCTTGAACAGAGCCGCGATATCATCAAAGCCATTGAAATCTTAAAGGAATCTGACGAAAAGGTCTACGCGCTGGTGGCCCCCGCCTTTGTCGGGCAGTTCGGCGAAGAGGCGACCCCGCCGAAAATCAGAACGGCTCTAAAGCAGATCGGCTTTGCGGGCATGGTCGAGGTGGCGACCTTCGCCGATATTCTGACGCTCAAAGAGGCGCTGGAATTTAAAAAGAACAGCGAGAGCGACAAAAAATTTCAGCTGACGAGCTGCTGCTGCCCCGTCTGGATCTCGATGATCAAGCGGCATTATGGCGATATCGTCGACCATCTGCCGCCCGCCGTTTCACCGATGATCGCGGCAGGCAGAATCGTCAAGCAGCTCAATCCCGGCTGCAAAACTGTTTTTATCGGCCCCTGCCTCGCCAAAAAGGCGGAGTCTAAAGAGAAGGGGCTGGCCGGCGCCGTCGACTGCGTTTTGACCTTTGAGGAGCTCAAAGATCTTTTCGAGGCCTTTCAGGTCGATTTCTCAAGGCTTGGCGACGTTACCAAGGAGCATTCCTCAACGTTGGGCAGGCTTTATGCCCGAACCGGCGGCGTCAGTCAGGCCGTGGCGCTGGCCGCCGAACGGCTACAGGTCGGTCAGGCGCTCAAGCCCGTCTACGCAAACGGCGTCAAAGAATGCAAGGCGCTGTTGACGGCGGTTTTAAACGGCGATATCAGGGGCAATTTTTATGAAGGCATGGGCTGCGTCGGCGGCTGCGTGGGCGGCCCCAAGCGCGTTATCAATCCCGACGCGGGCAAGGTATTCGTCGATCAATATGCGCGGCAGGCGCTGTACGCCACCCCTTTAGACAACCCTTATGTGGTCGAAATCATGAACCGGCTCAATTTTAAGACCGTTGAGGCATTCTTACAAAACAGTACGATTCTGACCCGCGACTTTGAGGTTTAACGCGCGTTTTGCATCGGCCCAAGCCGCGCCTCACACGAAGAAGATCACCTGTTCCCTCGCAAGGCTCTCGTAGTGCAGCTTGGAGGGCTTTGCGTCCTCGGCGGGGTGCCCGAGCACCATCAAGCCTTCCACGATAAGCCCCTCGAGCTGGGGGAAGGCCTCGCGCAGCGCCTTTTCGTCATACAGCCCCACAAACGTCGTGCCAAGACCGAGGTCGGCGGCCTGAAGCATCATGTGGTCTGCCACGATCATAATATCCTGCTCACCGCAGTTTTTGCCGTCGGTGATGCGAACCGAGGCCTTGGTCGCGTCGTAGGCCAGAATCATGATGACCGGCGCACCAAAGTGGCACTGGGTGCAGCTGCGCAGCCGTGCGAGCGCCTCCTCGCTTTGAGCCACAAAAATGCGCTGGGACTGGCAGTTTTTAGCGGTTGGGGCCAGCATCACGGCATGCAGCACCTTTTCCAGCAGCTCGGGTGCCACGGGTTTTTTGTCAAATTTGCGGACCGAATAGCGCTCTTGCGCCAGTTGAGCAAAGCTTTCCATCGTCGTCATGCCCTCTTTTGTCTTTAATGATTTGTTTACTTTATTATGCCAGATGCGGCAGGTGGAGTAAAGAATAAAAAAGGCCGAACGCAGCATTGCGCTCGGCCTTTCTACAATTTAAACCTGTGATTATTCCGCAAAGAGCGCTGTCGAGAGATAGCGCTCGCCGGTGTCGGGCAGAATAGCCACAATGACTTTTCCCGCATTCTCGGGGCGCTTTGCAAGCTCGGTGGCTGCCCAGACCGCCGCACCCGAAGAGATGCCCACAAGCAGTCCCTCAGATTTGGTGATCGCTCTGCCGGTGGCAAAAGCGTCCTCGTTCTTGACGCGGATGACCTCGTCGTAGATGGAAGTGTTCAAAACGCCGGGCACAAAGCCGGGACCGATGCCCTGAATGCCGTGCGGACCCGCCTTGCCGCCCGACAAGACCGGAGAAGCGTCAGGCTCGACGACGACAACCTTGATATTGGGGTTCTGCGCTTTGAGGAATTCGCCGGTGCCGGTGAGGGTGCCGCCGGTGCCGATACCCGCGACAAAAATATCAATCTTGCCTTCGGTGTCGGCCCAAATCTCGGGGCCGGTGGTCGCCCTGTGCGTGGCGGGGTTTTGGGGGTTGACAAACTGGCCGGGGATGAAGGCGTTAGGCGTCTCCTGGGCCAGCTCGTGGGCCTTGGCGATAGCGCCGGACATGCCCTTTGCGCCCTCGGTTAGCACGAGCTCGGCCCCATAGGCCTTGAGCAGCTTGCGGCGCTCGATGCTCATCGTCTCGGGCATGGTGAGAATGATACGGTAGCCTCGCGCGGCGGCGACCGACGCCAGACTGATGCCGGTGTTGCCGCTGGTCGGCTCAATGATAACCGAATCGGGCTTTAAAAGGCCCTTTGCCTCGGCGTCGTCGATCATCGCTTTCGCGATTCGGTCCTTGACGCTGCCGGCGGGATTAAAATATTCCAGCTTGCCGAGAATGGTGGCGTTCAGATCATGTTGCTTTTGATAATTGCCAAGCTCGAGCAGCGGGGTCTTGCCGATAAGATCGGTCAGATTTTTATAGATCATCATACTACCTCCTAAATATCTGTTAATTCATATATGTTTTATATGTTATTATAATAGCGATGTTACTTTAAAATGTCAATACTTTTTATCAAATATTTTAGATGTATCCCATATCCTTAATAGGGTATTGGCGCTCACGTCAAACCTAACATCATTGTGGGCTTATTTAGGGGATGTTATGATAGCCTATGCTGTTATTTTTGGCCAAACCAATTAAGAATAACGCGGCATTTTAGCGTTTTAGGACGACCGGTTGCCCCACAAAATCAAAATGGCGATCAAATCGTATTGACAAACCGCATTTTTTCTCCTATCATTTAAAACATACTGATTTTATATGAAAAGAGTGACCCTCATGAGAATATCCGCAAAGGGCCGATACGCGTTGGCGGCGGTCATCGATATGGCACAGCAGCACGCAAACGGTGAATATATCACGCTGCTGAGCATTTCAGAAAAGCTGGGCATATCTAAAATATATCTGGAACAGGTTTTTTCGCTTTTAAAACGGTCGGCGCTGGTGCTGTCGGTCAAGGGCGCGCAGGGTGGCTATCAATTGGCGCGTGCGCCCGGACAGATCACCGTGCTGGATATTTTGCTGGCTGTCGAACAGGCGCTGCTCGAGCCCGCGCAGGAGACGGTGGCTGAAAAAGCGCCCGCTATTGAGGCGGCGCTGCGGCTGTCGGTGTTTGAGCTGCTCGATCAGGCGGTCAGCGCGGCGCTGGGCGGCGTGACGCTCGCCGACCTCGTCAACGAAACCGAAAAGCATAAGGCCGAGCAAGCGATGATGTTTTATATTTAATAGCATCCGGCACTCAAAACGCCCCCGGCGCATATACTTTGAATATCCGACGCGCTGGGCGGCGGTCAAAAAGTCAAAGTCATTTGGAGCCGTGGGGAAATAATCGCTCCTCTTTTTGACAAAAGCGGTTGACAAATACATCCGCTGCCGCTATAATCAGGGCAAATAAATATTAAACCTATGATTAAGAAGAGTAGGCATGGTAAACGCCTTACAGAGAGCCGCAGGTGGTGTGATTGCGGCAGGACGCACGGTGCCGAATGGACTTATGAGGGCAGGACGAAACGCTGTTGCCGAGTAGTGCCTGATGGGATTTCCGCCCATTATCAAGGGAACGCATATGCTTGTATGCGCATTAAAGCTGGATGCGGCGTTTAGCGCCGCGTCAATTCGGGTGGCACCGCAGGAGATTTATTAATCCCTTGTCCCGGTTTTTTATAAACCGTGGGCAGGGGATTTTTGTTTGCCCGCGCAATTTAATATTTATTTAAATTATTTTAAGGAGCGGAGAACCATGACATTTTCAACCCCCATCATCGCGTTCGCAGCCATCGCATTCACCTTCGCGCTCGGCGACTTTATCGCCCTTAAAACCCGGGGCATCGTCTCCTCGATCATTGTGGCGATCGCCGTCTTTATCACCTTTGGCGGCGTGCTCAAATTCTTTCCGCCCGATATGATGGATACCTCGGGTCTGATCGGCGTCATTCCCACCTTCGGTATGGCGCTGATTCTGACCAATCTGGGCTCCTCGCTCGATCTCAACGAGCTCAAAAGCGAGTGGAAGACGATTCTGATTGCGCTGGCGGGCATTCTGGGCATTGTGGCGGTCTGTTTTACCGCCGGGCAGGCGCTGTTTGGCCGTGCCTACGCGCTCAGCGCCGTCGCGCCGATTGCGGGCGGCATTGTGGCGGCCATGATCTCGACCGAGGCGGCCACCGCCGCGGGCAAGGTTGAAATTGCCGCGTTTATCGCCTCGATCCTCTCGATTCAAAAGCTCATCGGCTTACCAATCGCGTCTTACTGCCTGAAAAAGTCGGCTGACCGCTACATAGCCGCCGGTAAATTAAAGGGCGACGCCGCGCATTCAAACGGCAAAAAGCTGTCGCTGCGCTTCATCCCCGACTTCCCTAAGACGATGGATACCCCGACCACCCATTTTGCCCGGTTGGCGATTGTTGCGGTGCTGGCGCAGCTTCTGGCCAAAACCATCCATCTCGACGGCACGCTCTCTTATCTGCTGTGCGGCGTGTTGGGCTCAGCCACCGGCTTTCTTGAAAAAAACAGCCTTAAAAAGGCGGGCGGCGACGGCATCGTGCTGTTGGCGACCTACGCCTATGTGACCAAGGCGTTTTTGACGCTGACCTTTGCGGAATTTTCGTATATTCTCATCGTCGTGCTCGGGCTGCTGTTCATGTCCGCCGTCGGCATCGCGGCCATCTCCACACTCATGGGCAAGGCGCTCGGCCATGACATGTACCTGTCGATTGCCACCGGTCTGTGCTGCATGTTCGGCTACCCTGTGACCTACACGACCGCCGTCGAAATGGTTAACGCCGCGCAGCTGACCCACAGCCTCTCGGACGACGAGGCCGCCCGTCTGACCGACTATTACTTGCCCAAGATGATCATCTCAGGCGTAACGTCGGTGAGCATTGTGTCGGTTATTGTGGCCAATATCATTGCACCGCTGATTTTTTAAGCGAAGAGGAGGACTTTTGCTATGAACACCTTTTTATCTCAGGCGCAGGCGCTGGGCGACACGCTGATGGCCAACCGCCGCACGCTACACCGCTTTGCCGAAACCGGCTTTGACCTGCCGCAGACCACCGCCTTTGTTAAAGAAAAGCTCACCGAAATGGGGCTCTCCCCGCAGGATATCGGGCGGGCGGGTGTCACCTGTCTGATCGGGGACGCTTCAAAGGGCAAAACGATTCTGCTGCGCTGCGACATGGATGCGCTGCCGATGCCCGAGCAGTCCGGCCTGCCCTTTGCAGCGGAGAACGGGCATTGTCACTCCTGCGGGCATGACTTCCACACCGCGATGCTGCTGGGTGCGGCGCGGCTGCTCAAGGCGCGAGAACATGAACTTGGCGGCGCCGTCAAGCTGGCGTTTCAACCCGCCGAAGAGATTCTGGCGGGCGCGCGTGACTTGATTGCGCACGGCATTCTGGAAAACCCCAAGGTGGACGCCGCGCTGGCGCTGCACATGGCCATCGGCACCGAGCATTCCGAGCTGGGCAAGGTTTATTACGCCAAAGGCCCCGCCGCCTTTTCGGGCGACGCGATCAAAATAGAGATTTTCGGCAAGGACGCGCACGGCAGCAAGGCCGAGACCGGCGTCGACGCCATCAATGTGGCGGCGCATGTCGTCATCGCATTGCAGGAGATTATCGCGCGCGAAATTTCGTGCCGCGATAACTCAGTGATTCTGGTCGGCAAAATCAGCGGCGGCACCACCTGCAACACCGTGGCGGGCCGGGCTGAGCTTGAGCTCTCGGTGCGCACGACGACGGCTGAAAAGCGCGCGTTTTTAAAGCGGCGCGTTCAGGAGGTGGCGCAGGGCGTCGCCGCAACGTTCAGGGCGGCTGCCGAGGTTACCTTTATGTACGGCATCGCGCCGATGGTTACCGACGTGGCGCTCTCAGAGCGGCTTGCCGCCTTTGCGGGCGCGGTCGTTGGAGCTGAAAACATCATTTTTGCGCCGCCCAACACCGGCACCGAAGATTTTTCGGCCTTTTCAGAGCAGGTGCCCACGACCTATTTTACCGTTGGCTCGGGCAGCATCGCGCAGGGGCACACGCTGACGCTGCATAACCCTAAGATTCTGCTGGATGAAGGCTGCCTGCCGATCGGCGCGGCGGTTTACGCGGGCTGCGCGTTCGGTTTTTTGCAGTCGAATTGCACCTGATTGGTTAAAAACCACAGCAAAAAAGGGTGCGCAAACCGCCTAAATAACGGTATCAAACATCCTGGGGCCGGACTTCTTTGTGGGTCCGGTCCTTTTGATAGGGTGCGTCGCTTTACGGCGTTGTCGCTGGCGGGGTCATTGGGCAGCACGTCAGTCGAGTGCGCAAAACAATCATAAGATGCCGCTTCTTTATCGGCACAATATAGGGGGTAATTGCATCGGCTGTGGCTGCGAACCATTGGTTTTGCATGCTGATCTCGAGTTTGACATGAGAGACGGGCGCTGGCACGGGCTGAAGCATACGTCTAAACGGGCGGGCTGCGGAATACGATCGGGAGACCGAATTTAGCGGCCGTGTTGGCAAAAAGGCGGTGCGACAGCCAATCCACGCGTGCCGCTGACGGCGCACGGGTAAAATGACCTGCCGCAGCCGCAGTGAGGGGTTTAAGTATTATAAAAGCATGGCGAAGAAGGTTTATTAAGAACATTCTCCCCCATGCTTTAGCGTTGGTCGCGCTTTGACCGGAACCGCCGCCGGTGTCCCTCAACGGGCGTCGGCGGCGCATGTCATTTACTTGTGTTTGAGTTTTATAATCTCTTGGGTCATAGCCGGTACCACCTCAAACAGATCACCCACAATGCCGTAGTCGGCCATGTCAAAAATGGGCGCGTCTGGGTCGTTGTTGATGGCGACAAAGCAGTCGCAGTCGCCGATGCCGGCCACATGCTGAAGCGCGCCCGAAATGCCGCAGGCGATATAGAGCTTAGGGCGGATGGTCTTGCCGCTTTGGCCGATCTGCTGCGCCTCGCTGGCCCAGCCCTTGTCCGCCATCGGACGGGTAACGCCGACCGCGGCCCCCAGCGCGTCGGCCAACGCCTCAATCAGCTTTAAGCCCTCCGGCCCGCCGGTACCGAGGCCTGCGGCGACCACGAGCTCGGCATCCTCAAGCTTATGCGCCGCTTGGGCAACGTCGCGGATCGTTTCGAGCAGCCGTACTCTGTCGGCGTTTGCGGGCGGCGCGATCCATTCGGTTATGACGGGGCAGGTACGGCCCCCTTGCCGTGCGGGCCGGCTGAATACCCCGGGGCGGATCGTGCCGATCTGCGGGCGGCTGTTCGGGCATAGAATCGTCGCCATCAGCTTGCTGCCAAAGGCAGGGCGGGTCCAGGCGACGTGGCCGCTCTCCGGGTCGATATCCAACTGGGTGCAGTGGGCGACAAGGCCGGTGTTCAGGCGGCAGCTGACGCGCGGCGCAAAGTCGCAGCCGATGCCGGTTGCGCCGATCAGAATGCTGTCCGGCTTATATTTTTGAGCCAACAACGTCAACGCGTTGGTGAAGATATCGGTGTTATAGGGCTGATATTCGGGACCCTCGAGGCTGATGATTTCATCCGCGCCGAGCTCGGCGGCGCTTTGAACAGCCTGCGCGTTGTCAGCGCCCAAAATTACCGCGACAAGCCTCATGCCCTGAAGATCGGCCAGCCTGCGGGCTGGGTTTAAGAGCTCCAGCCCAACCGGCGCAGCTCTTTCGCCGTCCGTTTCGATAAACACCCAGACGTTTCGATCATCTTTAAAATCGGCGGATGTTTTAGCGTTATTCATCGT
>DALYYK010000096.1:0-8158 GCA_031983305.1 Candidatus Fimivivens sp.
GCGCAACACGAATTTTTATACCCTGTATTCAAAACGGGCGCTTTCGCTACCGCGAAAACGCCCGTTTTGAATACAGGCTGACCGCAGAGGTTCAACCGAATATCTAATGAGAATAAAAGCGCTGATCAGGGCGCTTTTATTTACTATATCACATACCAAACATGAATTGCAAACAGATGAACACTATCTGCTTTCCCTTGCGTTTGGATGCTACGTTTGACATAAGAACATCTATTCGGAACCTCTTTTTATGGCCGGCTAAATAGCTGCACACACAAAGAAGCCGGTGCAGCGGTCAGTTTACTTCAGGAAAATCTTCTCAGGATCAATTTCGGTGCGCAGGATATATAAAATATCCTCATTCGGTTCGGGCAGCATCACGGCTCTGGATACATCGATCTCAAAGCCGGTGTTGGCGATGATTTCGTCAGGAGAGCTGCCCCGATAATAACCCGCTAAGTACATCCGCTTGGTTTCTTCGTCAAAGTTCATGACGCCAAGGTCGGTCACAACACATATTGGCCCCCGGTTGACAGGCAGGCCCGCGTTTTTTCTGCCGTTGGGTCCGTCGATCCAGCCCGGACTCGTGATATAGCCGACATCCTCGACAAAATGTCTTTTGTCATGCTTCATCATGATGATGGTATTGCAGAACGACGCAATGCTGTTGGCGCCCCCGCTGCCTGGAAGCCGCGTCTTAGGGCGGTGATAATTGCCGATGCAGGTTGAGGCGACGTTGCCGTAGGGGTCGACCGCCGCACCGCCGATAAAGCCGATCAGACGGCTGTTGTCGTGCAGCAGTTCATTGGCCAGAAAGCCCTGGTACCGATAGGGTGGACTTTGAACCGCGGAGTGGGCCATGGTGCGCAGGTCGCTGACACTTCTCGGAATCTCGATGGGGCAAAAGTCCATCAAACCGCTTTCGACCAGCAACGTGCAGCTCGGCTCAAAGCAGCGCTTGGCGAGCGCGGCACCCACCAGCGGAAGGCCGGTGCCGACGATGATGACCTGATTGGGGTCCATCATACGCGCGACCATATAGGCCTGCATCTCGCTTTTAGAATAAGTCATGTTGCATCCGCTCCTTTGCCAGCTGGGTCATGTCGACATGATATCCAAACCCGGGAACAACGCTCATGTCCAAAAGGCGAGAAGCGCCGAGTTTATCAAGGTAAGCTTTATGATTCTCTACACCATAGACCCATTCGTCAAGGAAGGCCCTAAAGGCTTCGTCGCTTTTTCCCGCCTTGTCATAATCGTGAAAAAATTGCTTGTCATAGTCGTACAAACCGTATACCTGAGAGGGATGCGCGCCGTAGGGCAGATGTACAATGGCGTCGACAACGATGCCGGGGATGCTGTTGAGCTCAACGTTCTTGCGGATTTCCTCGTCGGTCACAAGCTGCTCACAAGTGACGATGGTATGTTTTGCGGCGTAAGCGATATCGATATCCTGATACGGATCGCCGAAAATACGGCAGGTGCCGTCAAAAGAGGCCACCTGAACATGAATGATCGCGACATCGAGGCGCGGCGTGGGCAAAAGCAACAGCTTCTCGCCGGGATTAAAAGGGTTATCCTGAATGATAAATTTTTTGTCGGGGAGCTTTTCAATCAGGCGACGCGCCTCCTCGGCAATGCCCCAGTCCTTCTCCATGCCCGAGCCGAGCATCATCTTGACCGGCACATAGGGCAAGCCCAGCGCGCTTGCGTGGAACATCATCATAACGGCGTCCATCGAGTAATCTTCACATTGTATCTTGTCATTCTCGACAGCGTCTCTAAAACGTCGGCACACATTAGAAAAGCGCGGGTTCGCCGTGTAGCAATTGATATAGCATTTGACCAGTCCAGCCCCGATGAGCATATCCCAGTCGCTGCTGGCCGGGCCGCCCAGACCGACCAGATCTTTTTTGCCCTGCCGGATGATTTCAGAAACAGCAGCCAAGGGCTTGCGGCTGGTGGTAAAACCGCCGGTCGCCAGATGGTCGCCATCGTGCACATACTTTTCTACCGCTTCAGAAAGCGTGCATACTTTGATCATTAAAACACTCCCATCTTTTTATCGGGTACCGGCGGCCTTAAAACGGCGTGCAAACTGGGAACGGACGGCCAGATGCTTTTACTTGAGCTTGAGCGCGGCCTCATAGCCCAGATCGAAGGCCTTCGCGTTGCTTTCGACGACAGCAGCCTTGCCCTCAAAGCGCTTGGCCAGCTGGGTCTTAACCGCATCAACGCTGGCGCAGCCGGTCAGTGCGATGGTCGCGCCGAGCGCCACGATGTTGAGCGCCTGTATGTTATTGATGGCGTCGGTGATATCTTCCATTTTTATGCCGTATTGCGCCGCCTTGGAGGAGGCTTCAACAATCTGGTTGGCGTTATAGATGAGCATGGAGCCCTCTTTCATCTTGCCGACATATCTGTCGTACGCCACCTGCGCCAGCGACACTACAACATCGGGGGAGAGCGCCTCGGGAAAGTCGATATAGTCGTCGGAAATGATGATATCCGCCTTTGTGAACGCGCCACGGGTTTCATCGCCGTACTCGCAGGTCATAACAGCCTGCTTTTTGTCGATGATGGCTGCCGCGGAGCCGAGGACATAGCCGTCAATCAGGAGACCCTGACCGCCGACACCGCTGAAAATAATCTCGCACTTTTTCATGCTGCTTCCTCCCTACTTGTTGGCCTGGGCCATCGCCTTGGCCTGAACCTCACGGTATTTCGTGCTGTAATCAAGCCCCGGCTTGTCGACGAAGGTTCCGAGAATATATTTGCCCTCAAGCTGCTCTTCGGGCAGCTTTTTGGCGGCCGCCATCTGGATGGTGCTGCCCTTGATCCACTTGTAGAGCTCCGAGGAACGGCGCATTTTATTGTTGCGGCCAAAATGTACGGTGCAGGGAGAGAGCACCTCGACGAGCGAGAAGCCCTTGCGCTCCATGCCGGCGGCGATCATATCAGCGGTCTGCTGCACGTTTTCCGAGATGGAGCGCGCGACATAATGCGCACCGGCGCCCTCAGCGAGCTTACAGATATCAAAGCCCTGCTCAATGTGTCCCAGCGTCGAGGTGGTGGTAATGGCGTTTTCAGGCGTCGTGCCCGAATACTGTCCGCCGGTCATACCATAGTTAAAATTGTTGCACAAAATGGCGGTGACGTCGATGTTGCGGCGGCAGGCCTGAATAAAGTGGTTTCCGCCGATCGTCACGCCGTCGCCATCGCCGAGAATGACGATGACATTGAGTTCCGGCTTCGCGAGTTTAATGCCGGTCGCAAAGGCCAGCGCACGCCCGTGCGTGCCGTGGAACGCGTTGGTTGTGATGTAGGAATCCACATGCCCCCAGCAGCCAATGCCCGAAACGATGACAGTATTTTCATTCGTTGCACCGGTCTTTTCAAGCGCCATCGTGAGCGAGCGCATCACCTGGCCATAGCCACAGCCCGCGCACCAGCGGTGCGGAAGGCGGTTAAATCGGATGAAATCGGAGCTTTTCATTATTTCAATACCTCCTCAATGGCATCGAGCACCTGATTGGGCGTGATAATTTCGCAGTCCACGCGGTTGATGCCGATCACCGGTATGCTGTTTTTATTGTAGCGCTCCACCTCGCTGCGAATCTGCCCGAGGTTCATCTCGGGTACAATCGCGGCCTTGACCTTCGAGAGCACCTCGGCGACCTCTTTATCAGCAAACGGCCAGATGGTGACCAGTTTGAGGACGCCGACCTTCAGCCCCTTGGCGCGGGCGAGATTCATCGCGGCCATCGCGGGGCGGACCGAGCAGCCAAAGGTGATGATGGCGACCTCGGCATCTTCCATGTTGTAGCTTTCGGTATAGACGATATCGTCGCGATGCTTTTCAATCTTGTTGACATAGTGTCGTATGTACTTATTGGCGGATTTTCCGTCGTTGGCGGCAAAGCCGTAGGGGCCGTGCATCGAGCCACTCATACGGATAATATGTTTGCCGCCATAAGCAGGCATCGGCGCGACGCTGTCCTCATAGGCCTCAAAATCAAACGGGGCAAAATCGCCGGCCGGCGTTTCGGGATCAGGCTGCTTGCGGTCGATAATTTCGCCGCCGTGCAGCTCATATTGCTCGCGCATGTGACCGACAACCTCGTCCGCCAGTACAAAGACCGGCGTGCGGTATTTTTCGGCCAGATTAAACGCGCGGATGGTCACGTCGTAGCATTCCTGCACCGAAGAAGGAGAAAGCGCGATAATGCCGTGATCGCCGTGCGTACCCCAGCGGGCCGCCATCACGTCACCCTGGGCGGGCTTGGTGGCGACGCCGGTCGAGGGGCCGCAGCGCTGCACGTCGATGATGACGCAGGGCACCTCGGACATGATCGCGACGCCCAAATTTTCCTGCATCAGCGAGATGCCGGGGCCCGAGGTCGCGGTATAAGATTTGACCCCAGCTGTCGAAGCGCCGATAATCGCGGCCATTGAGCCGATTTCATCCTCCATCTGAACATAGATGCCGCCGACCTGCGGTAGGCGCACCGACGAAATTTCCGCTACCTCGGATGAAGGCGTAATCGGATATCCCGCGTAAAATCTGGCGCCGGCCGCGATGGCCCCTTCCGCGAGCGCGTCATTGCCCATTGCAAACCGAATCTCATGATTGTTGCTCATGCTTTGGACCCCCTTACTTCAATGGCAAAGTCAGGACACTTTGTTTCGCAGATTTTGCATCCGATGCAGTCGCTCTCGCGGGTCGCCACCGGCGGGTAGCCGATGGTGATGTCGTAAACCTTTTTGGGGCAGAAGTCCGCGCAAATGCCGCAGCCCTTGCACAGCTTCGTGTTCACAGAGATTTTAAACATGGTTGACGCATGCTCCTTTCGATCAATTAATAAGAAACGCCATTTTTGCGTTCAGATCAGGGGCAATTAATGTAATTGGACAATGTGTATATTATTTTAGACTTATAGATTACCAACTGCGAATATTATATGATGAATTTTGCATCATATCAAGACTATTTTGAAAAATATTTCAAGTATTGACCTATATAATATACCTAATGTCTATAATAATAGACATTATTTATAAAAATAGCAAAAATAGTGTACTATTTAACGTTGATAAACTTATCTATAATGTCAAATTTTTGTAATTTCATAATCAAATGCGCCAATTAAACAAATATGTTTTTAATTAAATGTTAGAAAATTAGACACCGATCATTATTTTGGCAAACGTATATTTACAGTAAAAGAACACCGTGTTATAATGACCTCATGAAAGCGGCCAGACAGGGGCGTCGCTTCCAATCCCGCGCTTCCGGTGATAACTTGCGTGATTACCAACTGCATGCAACTATTTGACCGACCGAGTAAGAGGGGAGCATTCTATAATGAAATGCAAAGTTGAAACACTAAAAAAATTTGGCGCTGAAATTTTTGAAAAAGCCGGACTCTCTAAAAAAGATGCTGATGTCTGCGTAGACAGTTTTCTTCTGTCCGATATGCGCGGCATCCGCACCCACGGTATGACGCATCTGAAAAACTATTGTGACCGCCTTGATCAGGGCACAGCCTCCACCGGTTCCGACATTGAGATTCGCCAGACGGCGCCCTCGACTTTAGAGGTGGACGCCAAACATGCGGTGGGCATGTCCTCCGCGATGACCGTCATGGAACGCTGTATGCAAGAGGCCCAAAAAACCGGCTGCTGCTTTGCAACAGTGAAAAACGGCTGCCATTACGGCTTTGGCGGTTATTTCCCGATGAAAGCGGCCGAGGCCGGCATGATTGGCTTTTGTATCGCCAATACGCCGGCGCTTGTTGTGCCATTTGGCGGCGCCGAGCCTGTTCTCGGAACCAACCCGATTTCTATTGCGATCCCCGCCGGGAAATATCCGGCGCTGGTGCTCGACATGGCGACCAGTCTGGTCGCAAAGGGCAAAATTTCGCTGGCGCTCAAAGAAGGCAAAAGCATCCCGCTCGGTTGGGCTGTCGACAAGGACGGTAACCCGACGACCGACCCCGCTGCCGCAAACGTGGGCGCACTGCTGCCCGTCGGTGGCCCCAAGGGCTATGGGCTCGCTTTAATGGTCTCGATGCTGTGTTGCGCGCTGGCGGGCGGCGCGATGGATGTGGACATCCCGCGCTTCTGGGAAGAGACTGAGAAAATGACCAATATCGGATATTTCATGGGCGCCATCGATATTGCGAAGTTCTGTCCGCTCGAGGTATTCGAGCAGCGCGCCGAGACGCTCCTCGCGTCGCTAAAGGCCAGCCGTCCGGCTCCGGGCTTTGATCAGGTCATGATCCCGGGTGAAATTGAGCTGAACATGACACAGAAATGTCTCGAAGAAGGCATTGAGATGTCCGAGGTCAGCCTCAAGGAGTTCCGCGAGCTTGCCGAACGCTATAACGTCGGCTATCCGTTTTAACATCCAGTCGGATATAAGCGAAAGACGCTCAAGGCACCCGGCCTTCTGCGTAAGAGCGGCAGCACATGTCTGTAACCTTGCGCTTTTACGAGGTAGCAAGCTAAAATTATGGTGCACAGTTCAAAACGCGTCTTTTAATCGATTCCGGTGAAAAATCAGATCACTCGCATAGCGGACAACATAAGGCAAAAAGGCTTCTGTCAACGGATTATTCCAGTCAACAGAACCCTTAAAATTGTAGGAGGTATTGTAAATGTGTAAAAAACTGTCCCGAATCCTGTGTGTGGCTTTGACTCTTGCGCTCGTGCTCATCGCTTCCGGCTGCGGTACCGCACCGGCCTCGTCGACCGCTCCTGCGTCCAGCGCCCCCGCTTCTTCGACGGCCCCCGCGTCGTCCGAAGCCGCTAAGCCCAAAAGCCCCACCCCTATTCAGATTTGCGGTGCCACGAGCGGTGGTACTTACTTCTTGCTTGCAAACGCGATCGCCCAGACGCTCAATACAAATGCCGGCGACTGGTTTAAGGCTTCCGCACAGTCCACGGGTGGCACACCGGCCAACATCCGCCTGATGGAGGATAAAGAAACCGACTTCGCGTTTGGTCAGTCCGGCGTTGCACAGCAGGCGATGGACGGTGTAGACCCGTTCGATAAGAAATATACCAACTTCGCCTCGGTGACCTATGTTTATCCGAATGTCATGCAGATTGCCGTTCGCAAGGATGCTAAGATTACCTCCTTTGCCGACTTTAAAGGCAAGACCTTCTGCGCGGGCGCTTCGGGCTCGGCGACCGAGCTCAATACCCGAGACATGTTTGATGCCACCGGCCTTAAGTATGAAGAGACCACCATTGAATACACTTCCGAGACGCAGTCTGCCGACCTGATGAAGAACCGTCAGGCGCAGGGTGCTAACCTGATCGCCGCGCTGGGCGCTGCCGCGATGACCGACCTGATGAGCTCGGGCGACTGTGAGATCTACTCCTTCTCCGACGAAGAGCTCAAAGCTATCTGCGCCCTGAACCCCGCCTACTTTGAGTTCACCGTTCCCGCCGGTACTTATCCCAATCAGGATAAAGACGTTAAGACCTTTGCGGTTGCAAACTACATCTTCTGCCGCGCCGACCTGAGCGACGAGCTTGTCTATCAGTTTACCAAGGCGATCTATGAGAACGTCGTGGCGCTCAGAGCTGCCCATAAGGCCGCCAATGATATCACCCCTGAAAACTGCACCAGCGGCATTACGGTACCGCTGCATCCGGGCGCTGAGAGATACTACAAAGAGATCGGCGCGTTGAAGTAAAATTTCCTTCTTCAACTTTGGCGGGACAGGATAGTTATTTCTGTCCCGTCCCGCCAACCCCATTTAGTCACGCAATTGTGATGGCACGCCATCTGCATACGAAAGGAAATTATAGCATGAATGATACTCACAACAACCTGCCTGACCAGCAGACGCCCGCCGGATCGGACGGAGAGGTCAAAAAGTCGACCTATATCTTAGACGAGATCGAGATGGTTGACGTTGAGGAATCGCTTAAGAAATACGACACCGAGTCCAACTTTTTAGATGTGACCGGCCTAAACGCGAAGCTTGTCGCCATTGTCGCGATTGCGATGTCCACCTTTCATCTCTACATCGCCAGCCCTTTGGGCAGAATGCCCTCTCACAAGGTTTGTTTGCTGCATTTGGCTTTTGTCATGTGTCTGATCTTTTTCCTGTTCCCAGTGCTTAAGAAAAAAGACGGCTCGGTC